>NZ_JBHNMF010000916.1:0-1132 GCF_048562965.1 Thiolapillus sp.
GAGGCAGGCTTGTACTCATCTTAGGGGTGAGTAGTTACTGCTGGAGAATATCTGGCAGGATGCTTTGTCCGCCGGACAGAACGCCCGTGTGATGCTGAGGCAGCCCTGATGAGCAAAGTGATCGCCGCCCTGCGGCATCACGCCGCTCACCGTCCGGATGAGGCTGCCCTGCTGGGTGATGCGCTGCGGCTCACCTGGGGTGAACTTCTGGCGGAGGTAAATGAGCTTGCCGACAGGCTGCGTGATGGACAGGTGCTGGGAGTGTATCTGCCCAATGGACCGCACTGGGTCATTGCCGATCTTGCCGCTCTGGCTGCCGGTATAACCTGTTTGCCCGTTCCCCTGTTTTTCAGCCCTGATCAGATTCGCCATGCATTACGCGATGCCGGTGTGGATCGCATCATCTGCCAGAGAGCGTCGCTATTTGATGAAGGGCTTCCGACAGCAAGAGAGGAAACCCTGATCGTCGCCGGGAAGTTGCTGTCATACCTGCAACTGGAAGATGTGAAAGATTCACTGTTTCTGAACCGGGCCAAGATTACCTACACTTCCGGCACTACCGGCAATCCCAAAGGTGTTCCCCTGTCTCTGCAGCAGATGGAAGGTGTGGCCATCTCCCTGAAAGAGGCGGCTGCCGGCAGCACGGACGACAAGGCGCTTGTGTTGCTGCCGTTGTCCACGCTGCTGGAAAACATCGGTTCGGTATATGTACCGATACTGGCCGGCGCCACCATGCTGGTTCCGGATGCCGACAGCCTGGGATTCAGCGGTTCCAGCCAGGTGGACGCACGGACGCTTGGAAAGAAGCTGCAACAGCTCCAGCCCACCACGGCCATCCTTGTGCCGCAACTGCTGAAGCTGTTCCTCGGCCTGGCCGCAACACAAATGTTGCCGAGCAGCTTCCGTTTCATTGCCGTGGGAGGAGCGCCTGTCTCCGCAGCGCAGCTTGCGCAGGCGCAAGCTCTGGGTCTGCCTGTGTATCAGGGCTATGGCCTGTCGGAAGCATCATCGGTCGCTGCCAGCCATGGAGAGCGAAGCGAAGGCTGGTAGTCCCCAGTAGCCGCGAGGCCGCACTGTTTTCCCGGCGTGCCTTGCGCCAGAGGGAAAACAAAGTAGGCCTCCGAACGCGGCG
>NZ_JBHNMF010000917.1:0-1131 GCF_048562965.1 Thiolapillus sp.
CGCTGCCAGCCATGGAGAGCGAAGCGAAGGCTGGTAGTCCCCAGTAGCCGAGAGGCCGTACTGCTTACCCGTCGTGCGCATAGCGCCAGAGGGGAAGCAAAGTAGGCATCCAAACGCGGCGTCCAGTCATTGGGAGACAAGTACGGAGCAGCAACGAGCCTGCGAAGTTGTTGCGTAGTGTTTGGTGACCAGGACGGCTGGGGCACGAATAGGTTGTCAAAGGCCGAGTCGATTTTGGGGACTGGGATGTCCCAAAATCTATCACGAGGCCGAAGACACACTTGCAACTGATAGACAGTGCCAGGAAGGAAATACTGATCGCCAATGCCTATTTCGTACCCACGCCCGGGATCATCGAGACCCTGCACGAGGCGGAGAGACGCTGCGTTGCCATCACCCTGCTGACCAACAGTCCCCAGACCAATGATCTGCCCGAAATCACCATGGTGGGCAGGGGGCACTACAAGACGCTGCTCAGGGTGAACGGGGAGGCTGCTGTCTCGGAATGCAACAGGCCTGCCGCCGGGATACAGATCTGGGAGTGGCAGGGAAAAAAGGCAGGGCGAGAGCAGGACCGACGGTACCATGCACAGTAAATTTGCGGTTTTCGACCGTCAGTATGCCCTTGTGGGATCCTTCAACCTCGATCCCCGCAGTGCCAGGCTGAACAGTGAATCAGCGGTTGTTTTCGAGAATACGAAACTGGCCGGGCGGCTGGCGGATATCATGCTGTCGAGAGATCTTGGCTACAGCAAGCGGATCAGCGAAGCGGCAGCAGAAACTTTCGAAGCACCGCAGGACGCCATCTACCGCTTCAGAAAATCCCTGGGCGATGTGTTCGAGAAGGAGCTCTGAGCGGGACTTTGCCGGGCAGGGTCCCACCATCCAACTATGACGCCACCAGCAGCAGCCCGTGAAAAACGTCATCAATACATCCCTGTAGACTTGGCTGCGGCTTCCGTGCCGCAGACATTTTCACGTACTGCCACTGGTACCGTTTTCAATGAACCACCGTAACTACTCACCCCTAAGATGAGTACAAGCCTGCCTCCATGGATCTACAATCGCTTTTTCATGTCTGTAGAGGCTTGACATCATAGTACGCCGAGTCTATGCTATTGACCCAACACA
>NZ_JBHNMF010000918.1:0-1131 GCF_048562965.1 Thiolapillus sp.
AAGCATCAATTTGCTGATCCATCCAGACAAATATTCGATGTCATGCCGATTACAGAGGCTCCTGCCGAGTCATGTCGGTAAAATGCGGGTTTTGACGTTCTGGAATCACGGATTCAGGTTAATGAAATGTCTGCGCGTTACCAAAGTTGTCTCCTGAAAATATGCCTGGCTGCAAATCAATGCTGCTCGTGTGAAGCCTCATGATCATCAGAATGATCAGCTGAATTATGGCTGTGTCCACCCTCGCCGACCAGGATGCTGTATTCGTCCTCACCCATACCTTTGAGCTTTGACAGGAAAGCCACTAGCTCCCATATCTGCTGGTCAGAATGAAAAGCACCCCACGCAGGCATACCCGTGAGTTTGAGCCCGTTCTTGATGGTCCAGAAAGTTGCTGCGGGATCGTGGATGCCATGCTCTGACCGGTAGAACACCGGTGGTGCAGGATACAGACCGAGGCTGAGCTCTGTCTCTTCCATACCCGGCGCCAGATGACACTGTGCACACATGGCGGAAAAATTCTTCGCACCACGTGACAACATGTCCTGCCCGTCCAACGGAGGCACCTCTATATCACCTGACCTAGCATGAATAGAACGCTCACGAACCGTTTCCAGCAGGCGGGTAGTGATGTTCCAGTGTTTCTCATTTGCGGATACATTGAATATGCCTGACCAGACAAAGATGCCGGCAGCCGCCAGCAGAACGATCAGCAGTCCGGTGATGAGTTTAAGATTCACGGCAGTCACCGCAGAAAGCTTTTATGTTGTGTGTCATGTCAGATCCCGTTTCTTCTGCTCGAATTCTTCCTGATCGATTTCACCTCTTGCATAGCGTTCTTTCAGTATGTCCAGAGCTGACTTCGGATTGCTCTTGCCCCTATTGTCCTGTCCCGTGGCAGCCTTCACTCCCCACAGAACAATGACAATGAGCAGAATCCAGAAAAACCACATGAACCCACCTCCAAACCAGTGTCCTTCGTACATTTCCCGATACCTCGTCTAAGATTCATTGTAACTACTCACCCCTAAGATGAGTACAAGCCTGCCTCCATGGATCTACAATCGCTTTTTCATGTCTGTAGAGGCTTGACATCATAGTACGCCGAGTCTATGCTATTGACCCAACACA
>NZ_JBHNMF010000919.1:0-1131 GCF_048562965.1 Thiolapillus sp.
GGCAGGGAAAGGCCCCTTGTTTCGTGTCCGGCACTGGGGGCACTGCTTGATCTCGGCGTCTACGTGGGTGACCACCTTTTCAAAGATGATGTCGATCCGGGTGCGCCGCTCAACCCCCTGCCCCCTCTGTCAGGATAGTTGTCTCCCCACAGTTATGGGATTCTAATGGGAATCTCGAGGGGGCAACCGAGAGGAACCATGGGTTATCCAAAAGAGCGTAAAGAGGCGGTGCTGAAGAAGATGCTGCCACCGAATCCGAAGACGATCCCGCAAATTGCCAAGGAGGAAGGGATCTCGGAGGCCACACTGTACAACTGGCGCAAGGCGGCCCGGCGGGAAGGTCGACTGCTCCCTGATGGGGACAACACCCCGCAGGGATGGAGTTCGGCAGACAAGTTTGCCGCCGTGCTGGAAACGGCCGCCATGAATGAAGCGGAGCTTGCCGAATACTGTCGCCAGCGGGGCCTGTACCCGACCCAGATCCAGCAATGGCGTGAAGCCTGTGCCCAGGCCAATGACTGGGACCGTCGGCAGAACCAGCGCCTTCAGGAAGTGCGCAGGAAGGACGAGAAACGGATCCGGAATCTGGAGAAGGAACTTCGCCACAAGGAGAAGGCTCTGGCCGAGACCGCAGCCTTGCTGGTGCTGTCAAAAAAGCTCGAAGCGATCTGGGGGGACGAGGAAAAATGACCAGCGGCCCGGATCGCAAACAGATATTGAAGCTGGTGGAAGAAGCAGAACGGGCCGGTGCGCGCCGTTCCCGCATCAGCGACCTGCTGGGGTTGTCCGCACGCACCCTGAAGCGTTGGCAGGATGCGCAGGGACGGGTACGCAAGGACGGGCGTCCTGAAGCCTCTCGCCCCACCCCGGCCAACCGGCTGAGCGAAGAGGAACGGCAGCAGATCCTGGCGATCTGCAATCATCCGGATCATGCGCACCTGCCACCGTCACAGATCGTACCGATGCTGGCGGACGCAGGAATCTACCTGGCCTCGGAATCCAGTTTCTACCGGATTCTGCGGGAAGCGGATCAACTCCATCGCCGGGGCAAGGCGCAGCTACCACGGAAGATCGCCAAGCCCCAAAGCTACAAGGCCACGGCACCCAACCAGGTGTGGAGTTGGGATATCA
>NZ_JBHNMF010000920.1:0-1130 GCF_048562965.1 Thiolapillus sp.
CCGGGACGTGGCCAAGATAGCTCGATAGCCAATTTCTCGTGCCAAGGCACTCGCCAGGAGAAGAGATTCTCGTGTTTTTCGCTCTCTCAGGAGCTCTGGAGGATGTTTTTTTGACAGAACAGACGCACCAGTCCCTCAGCACCCAGGACTGATTCTTTGAGCCGATGTTGTCGGGGACGGAAGAACCTATCCAGGCGGCGACCAAGCAGGATGCTGCTTGAGATTGGCCAGGATCTGGGCAATATCACTGGCGTAGGGATACGCTTCCGAGAAGGACAGCCAGACCTTGCGCGCTGTCAGGCGCAGGCGGGCACCGATTTTCAGCAGCTTCAGGCGGATCGTCGTGCTCTGGGCCTTGGCGAACGCCGTACCGGTCAGCCCCAGCCGGCGCAGGCCATGCAGCAGGACATAGGCAAAGGAAGAGAAGTACAGCCGCAGTTGGTTCGCCCGTAAGGTGGCACTACTGGTGCGATCAGCAAACAGCCCCAGTTGTTGTTCCTTGATACGGTTCTCCATTTCCCCTCGGGCACAGTAGCGTTCTTCGTAAAGCGACTGGGCATCGGCCTCGTTGGAACTGAGGCTGGTAACGACAAAACGCGGATTGGCCTTACCTGGCAGGTATTCGGCCTTGCCGATCACCCGCCGTTCACAGGACCAGGATTTGCGCGTGCGGTAGCGGAAGTCACGGAAACACCGGGCGGCCTCGCCGGTGCGCTCACAGGCCAGGCGGGCCTCTTCCATTTCTTTGCCCAAGGCCCGTTGCAGACGCTTGTTGCGCGCCAGACCCAGAACATAGCCTACGTTGTTAATCAGCGTGCAAAACTGACCAGGAATTTGGGGGAAACAGCGTCGAATTTTGACCACCCCCTGAAGTCTGTCATCCTCCGGTTTTTTACCGGAGTAACCTGGGATTGTTATGCATGGAAACCATTGCCAAGATTCGTCGCCGTCATGAAGTGAACGGTGAAACCATCAGTGAGATTGCCCGTCGTTTTAACCTGTCGCGCAATACCGCCCGCCGTCTGTTTGAGGACCTTCAGGGCGCGGGCTATGTCGGGGCTTACGACAGCGTACAGCGTTTTGTGAAGCACTGGAAACAGGCCCGTCCCGCACTGACCCAGGCCTTTGTG
>NZ_JBHNMF010000921.1:0-1128 GCF_048562965.1 Thiolapillus sp.
TGGTTTTCTTATGTATCAATGCTTTAGATCATAATTGTACCATCCTGCACCGGATTTCTCATCGTCTTTTTTCGGTTTTTCAATTGAATTTCAATGACTTGGCATTTATAGACGGGAACTATATAGCGCAGAACCAGCCAGCCGACAGGGTAATAGGGGATATGGTGTGAGCGCATTTGCCGGCGCATGAGTTCCCGGGGATGGGCAAAGCTGGCGATACTGATGATACCGGCCAGATCCCGCCGCCGGGATGCCAGCAGCAGGGTTGCCGCTGCGCCAACAGAATGACCCAGCAGAAACAGCCTGTGCGGGTCGGTCTGGGGCTGTTTCTTCAGCCAGTCCAGGCCGTGTTCCAGGTCTTCCGCAAAGCGTGGCATGGAAGAGAAGCTGTCGCTGTCACTGTTGCCGTGATTGCGGGCATCCAGCAACAGTACGCCATAGCCGGCCTGATGCAGCAACCTGGCAAAGGGCAGCATCTGGGCGGCGCTTCCGCCCCAGCCATGAATGACGGCAACCACTGGCACCTTGCCTGCAAGATCTTCCCCAACAACAAACCAGGCTGACAGCCATTTTCCGTTGACAGTGGCGATACGGCACTCCCGATAAAGCAGTTTCAGATCCGCTGGCGTTTCGTTTACGGTGCACCGGGGTACCCGGTAGGCAAGCCGGATCAGCCAGGGAACGGATATTGCCAGTACCAGAACGGCTGCTGCTGTGGCGATCAGTATGTACATTTACATGGCCTGCTCTTTCCATCCTGATTCCCTTGAGAATGACTGCAACGAAACGTTGAACAATTCATCGAAGCGTGGAATATCAGTGTGTGGATCAGATGGTGCTGCATGTCTGTAAACGCCTTAAGTGATTGAATGTCATGAACTTATAAATTCTGGCACGGAAGCTGCTTAGTTTCAGTTGAGAAGAATAGCATTTTCCAACAGGAAACCTGGAGCTTAGGAGGCTGACATGGGACATCCGGCAAAGAAAATAGAAATCGGGAAAGTGATCGATCAAGCGTGTCTTCGGCCTCGTGATAGATTTTGGGACATCCCAGTCCCCAAAATCGACTCGGCCTTTGACAACCTATTGGTGCCCCAGCCGTCCTGGTCACCAAGCACTACGCAACAA
>NZ_JBHNMF010000922.1:0-1127 GCF_048562965.1 Thiolapillus sp.
TCGTAGCTCTTCGAAGTTTGCCCGTAGGCCACGCACATTCCACTGTATTATATTTGTCATTATTTCAGGGAAGAAGTACTTCCCGACAAGGATGAAGGCAGAGACGTCTGCGACGCCTCCACCTCCATGCCAGCATCTTCTTCCAAAGATCCAAATCTGTTATAGAATTTGAGTGGATCATCCTGGCCCTTTGGCGGCCTGTTTCCTCCACCTTTCTCCTTGGGGTTGGTACTCTTTTTGGAGTGGCGAGATGCCGCCGGTTTCAGCAAGTCGGCAGCATGTACCCACGCCCCCGCAACTTTCACCTTTGTAGCAAGGGCTTTGCGCCTGGTACCCGTGGTCCTCGACCTGGCGCCATTGGTCGGGACTCGGGGCTCCGAACTGGACCTTGACCCAGCCCCCGGGGTCAAAGTCTGGTGCTTGGGAGAAGTACTGGGTCCAGCACCAGGGGACCCAGAACTCTTGTCCGCTTGCAACGCGGACTCGCGCAGTGCCCGGGCGTCGGTCGAAACCGGCCCTGACTTCCCGGAGGAAGCCTGGGTACCGATCGATACCGATCCGGGACCGCCAGAAACAAGTGAAACAGAACGGACAGTCTGCACTGGAGTGTCCGAAGAAACCCAGGTGAGATCTGTCTGACAGACCACAGATTTAACCGACCTTTTCTTGTTCAGCACGTCAGCGAAAGATAAATTGGAAGTGAAACCAGTTGACGGGGACGTTGCCTCTACCAACTGTCTGGCCTCAGGAAAGGAGATGCGTTTCTCAACGCGAATGCGTTGAATCTCCTTCTCCTTCTTCCAGACCGGGCAATCTTTGGCAGAAGCAGCGTGAGGACCACTGCAATTAGAGCATATCTGGGGTCCCTCACACTGCTCTTCATGTTTATCCTTCCCACACCGTTGACATTTTGCTGCTGTTTTGCAACGCTGGCTTGTGTGGCCAAACTTGTTACAATTAAAACATCGCAGGGGGTTGGGAATAAACAGGTCCACTTTCACTTTCAGATAGCCAACTCTGAGCTCCTTCGGCATGTCAGGCCGATTAAAGGTCAGAAACAGGGTGTTGGTTGGAATCACCTTCCCCTCTTTCTTCACCGTTACACGGTGAACCTCCACAACACCCTG
>NZ_JBHNMF010000923.1:0-1126 GCF_048562965.1 Thiolapillus sp.
AGTTGTTGCGTAGTGCTTGGTGACCAGGACGGCTGGGGCACCAATAGGTTGTCAAAGGCCGAGTCGATTTTGGGGACTGGGATGTCCCAAAATCTATCACGAGGCCGAAGACACGCTTGAACGATCAGATCCAGCTGCGCCACCTGTCTGCTGATCAGCCGGCAACCACAACCACCACTGCATTGGATATCGGCGGTGTTGGCGCCACCTTTGTTTCTGTCACCAGAGACGCCCCTGTGGACACCACACCGGATCCTTTCAGCTTTGCCACGGTCAACGGCGTCCAGTACGACCCGAGGGTAACCACTGAGTCCGAGGTTGTGACCATCACAGGCATCGATGCACCGGCAGCGGTGAGTATCCAGGGTGGGGAGTACCGGATCAACAGCGGCAGCTGGCAGTCGGCTGCCGGCCAGATCAGCAACAACGATCAGATCCAGCTGCGTCACCTGTCTGCTGGTCAGCCGGCAACCACAATCACGACCACACTGGATATCGGTGGCGTTAGCGCCACCTTTGCTTCCGTAACCAGGGATGTGCAGGCAACCCCTCTGTCTGTAAATGCCGGTGATGATGGAGAAATCGTGGCTGTCACAGAAACCTTGCATCTGGGAAGTGCAGTGGAAGTACAGGGCGGGAGCACACCATACCGCTATGCATGGAGCGTTTTACCGGATTCAGCGGGGGCGGATTTCAGTCTTCTGTCTGCCGATACGGTTGCCCCCGTATTCAGTGCGGTAACACCCGGCAGCTATACACTGACACTGACGGTGCAGGATGACCTCAATCAGAAATCCGAGGATTCGTTGACGGTCCGGGTCATCATTCCCGATCAGCGTACAGTGGCGTACTCGATTGAACAGTCGTTGACCGCATGTAAAAGCATCCTGGCGAGCAATTCGGTGGTGGGCAGTGATACCGGTGTAATGCTGCTTGCGCCGGTTGTCAGTCTGGGAAAGAATTTTGCTGTTCCTGTCGGAGCCGGTTTGAGGGTCGTCAGTGAGGCGTAAGCGCCAAACAATCAGCCCTATTGCATTTTTTTGACGGGCGTGTTCCAGGGTAGCAGGGCTTCAATGTCCTCAACCGTCCTGGCATTGCCGATGTGCTGCAGCACATGGTGGAGGTA
>NZ_JBHNMF010000924.1:0-1124 GCF_048562965.1 Thiolapillus sp.
CAATGCTGGAATAATTTGTTTTTGTCGCTGACAGTTGTTGCTTAACCTCTACTCCAAGTTCTTTTTTTCCTGGAATGTGTATGGTTGGCAGTAATTTAATAGACACTAAACAAGTTACACATGTAAAAAGGCGACTGTTTAATCATGCCCAAAGTGTACTTTCTCTAGGTTTTTCGTTGTTCGTTTGGTTGTTGTTAAAAAAAAAAAAAAAAAATATATATATATATTGCGACAGTACAACAACAATGTATGTCCATACATGCTCACTCGACAGTAACTCTTATATACATATATATATATATATTGCGACAGTACAAGTATAAAGAGAGATAATGAAAGCGCGCCTGTAACTACACCAGAGCAATGCGCTCTTTTTGGTGAGCTAGATCCAGTACCTGTGTGCTTTTTACAGCTAGTGGGTAAACAATACCCTTTAAAAGCTGTTTCGCACACTAAAAAGAAAAAAGAAGTGGAAGAAGAAGAAAATTATTCCCTTCAGACAGAACCTACTTGGGAGCATAAGGCCCTTTCCGGAACCGATTCAATTCTTTGTGCTAGGTGCAAGTCTATCCTATGGGAGAAGCCCCCGAAAACGGGGGCGTATCAACCAGAGGAGAGACTCTAGCAAAAGAATTGAACCTGGAAAGGTCCGATTTTGTTTTTGACCGCCAGCCAGACGCGTTTCGCTCAGGGCGAGCTCATCAGTGGCTCAGCGGCGATCTGACCGGAGAGAACTTTTCAGCCCACAACCAGTAACGAAAAACCACAGATATTGTGGTCTTCATCTCTGGTATGAGATGAAATTCTCACCTTATACCTCCTAGAGGGTCTGAATGAAGGGAATAATAGATAAAAAGGCTGATTAGCAGCGGCCTAGACTTGTAATGAAATTACATTTAGAAAACTTAATAAAGACTTGCTGCCAAAGCGCTTAAACTGAATTTTGCAATTCTTTATAAAGAGAGATAATGAAAGCGCGCCTGTAAAGGGAGGAAACTGGATCTAACTACACCAGAGCAATGCGCTCTTTTTGGTGAGCTAGATCCAGTACCTGTGTGCTTTTTACAGCTAGTGGGTAAACAATACCCTTTAAAAGCTGTTTCGCACACTAAAAAGAAAAAAGA
>NZ_JBHNMF010000925.1:0-1124 GCF_048562965.1 Thiolapillus sp.
TCAGCCAGAACTTGCCAGATCATATCCAGGTCGAAATGGCGCCTTATTTCAGGTTGGGTCTGAACCAGGATTTCTGATCAGCCCGGGCACTCCGCTTACTCCCCGCCCGGGACAGCACCCGGTCCACAGTCAGCCGACCTTTTCCAGCGCCTGATCGATATCGGCAATGATATCGTCGACATGCTCGATGTCGACCGAAATTCTCACCAGATCTTCAGAGACACCGGCAGTCGCCAGTTCTTCAGGACTAAGCTGTCTGTGTGTCGTGGTTGCCGGATGACAGGCGAGTGATTTTGCGTCGCCGATATTGACCAGCCGCAGGATCATTTGCAGGGCATCGATGAACTAGCCGCCTGCCGCTTTGCCACCGTTAATGCCAAAACTGAGAATACCGGAAGCCCTGCCCCCGGTGATCTTCTGGCAGGTGGCAAAGTATTCACTGTCTTCCAGACCGGCATACTTGACCCAGGCGACCTTGGGATGCTTTTGCAGATGCCTGGCTACGGCCAGTGCGTTTTCACAGTGCCTTTCCATGCGCAGCCCCAGGGTCTCCAGGCCCTGAAGCAGCAGAAAAGCACTGTGGGGCGCCAGCGCAGCACCCGTATTGCGCAAAGGCACGACCCGGCATCGGCCGATATAGGCAGCCGGGCCGAGGGCTTCTGTATAGACGACGCCATGGTAGGAAGGATCAGGTTCGTTCAGCATGGGGAAGCGCTCCCTGTTTGCTGCCCAGTCGAACTTCCCGGAATCGATGATGATGCCACCGATGGTGGTACCGTGTCCGCCGATGTACTTGGTCAGGGAATGGATGATGATGTCGGCGCCGTGCTCGAATGCCTGGCACAGATAAGGCGTTGCCACCGTATTGTCGACAATCAGGGGGACACCATGACGGTGGGCGATTTCCGCCAGTTTTTCGATATCGACGACGTTGCCCGCGGGGTTGCCGATAGACTCGCAGAACACAGCGCGGGTCTTGTTATCGATGCGGCTTTCAAGACCCTCGTAATCATCGAAGGAGGTCATGCGCACTTCTATGCCCTGTCTTGGCAAGGAATGCGCAAACAGGTTATAGGTGCCCCCGTAGAGCTGACTGGTGCTGACGATATTGTCGCCAGCACTAG
>NZ_JBHNMF010000926.1:0-1124 GCF_048562965.1 Thiolapillus sp.
CAAAATGAAGAACCACTTGGCCAGCCTCTTCCTGGACACTTCTCCGTTGGAGTTGTGCTGGCGGCTATTACAACGCATGGCCGATGCAGTGGAAGCGGTGCGACCAGGACGCAAGCTCCCACGAAACATGAAAAAAATCCCTGTTCCAGGGTTTCAGATGCAGTACCGGCGCACCCGGTAAGGAGCTTAAGTTAATGGCATTGTGCCTATGCCGGATGAGAATAGTGAAGACGAAAATCCATAGTAATATTTCATGCATGAATATGCACGTGATAGTGCTTTGAGGATTGGGTTATGAGTAATGAAATAGACAAGGCTATTGCCATACCGACAAAACAGTTCTTCGTATCGATGCTGACACGAGACATCAGTTTGGCAGACGCCATATTGGATTTGGTCGATAACTGCTTGGATGGTGCTCTTCGTTGTGCCAATGGCGGTGAGGTCGATTACTCGCAACATCGAGTATCGATAGAGTTGAGCGAAGAGCGCTTCATTATACAGGACAACTGCGGTGGCATACCGCGAGAGATAGCCAAGAATTACGCGTTCAAGATGGGGCGTGAGACTGACGATGATCGTGATTTGGAAAGTGAGACGATCGGAATGTACGGGGTTGGGATGAAGCGTGCGATATTCAAGATGGGTAGAGAAGCCATCGTGCGAACCCTGTATGAAGGAGATGCATTCGAGGTGCCAATCAGCTCTGCGTGGCTCGACAACAAGGATTGGGATCCGCTACCGATCTTGGATGCCGGACCAGATGCTCGGCTTGATGAAGCAGGAACATCTATTGTGGTTACTGACCTGTACCCAGGTGTATCCAAACATTTTGAGCATGAGTCGTTCGTAAATGATTTAAGGGCGTCCATTGCGGAACATTTCACGATGTTCCTGCAGCGAGGCCTGTCCATATTGGTTAATGGCAATCCCATTGAGCCAGTTCGTGTTGAAGTACTTGTTACTGATGGCAAGGAAGGACCTGCTCCCTATGTGTTCCAGAAGGAGATAGAGGGCGTCACTGTTTCCATCACTGTTGGATTGAATACGGGGCGTGGGTTGGCAGAGGACGAGGATGAACCGGAGTTCGAGCGCGATAGGTCTTCGACTACCGCTGGTTGGAC
>NZ_JBHNMF010000927.1:0-1121 GCF_048562965.1 Thiolapillus sp.
GATGATGGAGCTGCGCAAGGACTTCAACAACCTCGGCAGCACCCTGCCCGACAGCTCCACTTTCTTTGGCGTAAAATGCGACCGCTCCTATCTGCAGAATGCCCTGGGCGTAGCCGTAGGCTGGGGCGGCCTGCAACGCCGCGATGCCCTTTATCTTCCGGTTCAGGTTGCCAAGAATGACGGAAAGACTGCCTATACCCTCACCGTTCCCAGAGACGTGCCCATCGAAGACAATGGCTTCTGGTCGGTGACGGTATACAACAAAGACAGGTTCATGGAGCCCAATGACCTGGATGCCTATTCCTTCAACAAGGTGACCGCCAGGAAAAATGAAGATGGATCGGCCACCATCCACTTTGGTGGCAACCCCAAGGCAGACAACTACCTTCCCATCATGGAAGGCTGGGTATACATTGTCCGCCTGTATCGCCCCAAGAAGGCGTTGCTGGATGGCAAATGGAAGTTCCCCGAACCAGCGGAAGCCAAATAAATCAGGCTGACGACCCGATGCTCAGCCTGCAATGTGCAGGTTGAGCACCAATCTGGGCATTGCCGGGCTGTTACTCACCGGCATCAGCTAGGCCAGATAAGGCATACCCAGTGACTGGCAATACTCTGCAGCACTCTATAGGTGGGGTGCCAGTGACAATTGGGACATCGCCCTGACATACCGCCATCTCGAATGGGATGTCTGCGGCAAGTCCATCGACGGCAATAAGCTGTACAAGCTGGAGATCCCGAGGGACATGCCAGTCAAGCAGCTCTGGTCGCTGATTCTTTACGATGCCGACACCTGGGGGTTTATCTATACCAGAGAAGGAAAAGTAGGCATCTCGTCCTATGAAATGGACAAGCTCAAAAAAGATCCGGACGGCGGCGTGACCCTGTATTTCGGTCCCAAGCCTCCTGAAGGACTGGAAAGCAACTGGATACCCACTGCGGGCAAGCGGGTGGCTCCCGCCGTGCGTTTCTATGGTGCCAAGCCGGGAATCGTCGACCGCTCCTAGTCGAGTAGATCGGCCATTGCTGGCTTTCACCCTCACAGAACCGGACGTGCGGATTTCCCGCATCCGGCTCTTCCGAGCAGGTCACCCGGATTGAGCGGGAGCCAATTGTCTGGG
>NZ_JBHNMF010000928.1:0-1121 GCF_048562965.1 Thiolapillus sp.
AGAAAAAGAAACCTGGAAACCCTTGGTATGCTGCAAATAGTCGGGAGCCAGTACGGGATGAAACCATCCGAACAGGGTTAATTCCCTTACAAGCCGTTGTAGTTCGTCAAGGCATACCCACCACTTCATCAAAGCCCACTTATGCTCTGCAAAAAGGCTTTTCAGAGCTATTTTCCATCAACCTTTACGGCGATGACCTCGACGCCGCGATTGAGAACTGGCAGAAAAGATACCTTTCAAAGGCCGCGATCACACGCCTGAAACTGATGAAGGACTATGGCTCTGAGGACTCCGAATCTGTACAGATCAAGTTCCCTGATGGAGCTATTCGCAAACTGGAGCCCGGCCCATCCAGCCTTATATCCAAGGCTGTTATTGAGGAATTCGCACCGAGATTCCTTAAAAAACCGAAAGTGCTTTGGCTGTCGGAATCAGGAAACAAGGTCGTAGCTCAGGACGAGGCACTGGCGAAAGCGTTGGGGCTTCAAATAGACCCATCAAGGACACTTCCTGACATTATCTTGGTTGACCTGGGTGACGACAGCAGTGGTCTCGAAATACTGGTTGTGTTTACCGAAGTTGTCGCATCTGACGGCCCCATTAACCGCCAAAGGAAGGAGATTCTGACAACCCTCGCGACAGAAGCCGGCTTTGATCCTGAGCATCTGGCCTTTTTAACTGCATTCCTAGATCGAAGCTCACAACCCTTCAAGAAATCTATCTCTGAACTGGCGTGGGGCTCTTATGCCTGGTTCTCTACTGAGCCAGATTACATTATTGACCTTAGAGAGCATGACGAGTCTGTCAAGCTGACGTCCCTGTCCAACCGCAATAAGTGACTCCCTCAATGAAGATTGGCTATGTCAGAGCTTCTAAAGCTGATGGCTCCCAAGTCTTGGACTTGCAAGAGGATGCCATGCGGGCTCTCGCTGCCAGCCATGGAGAGCGAAGCGAAGGCTGGTAGTCCCCAGTAGCCGCGAGGCCGCACTGCTTTACCCGTCGTGCGCATAGCGCCAGAGGGGAAGCAAAGTAGGCATCCAAACGCGGCGACCAGGACGGCTGGGGCACCAATAGGTTGTCAAAGGCCGAGTCGATTTTGGGGACTGGGATGTCCCAAAATC
>NZ_JBHNMF010000929.1:0-1118 GCF_048562965.1 Thiolapillus sp.
CGTTAAATGGTACCCATTGAGCGGCTTGCTGCTGGACGCGCACAACCCCCGCTTTGGCGAACGGACCTATGACCGAAGCCACCAGACCGACATTCTGGATTTCATCGTAAAGACCTTTGACGTCAGCGATCAGCATCAGGGGCATTCGAAAAGGCAAGCAAGTTGAATCACGTGCAGCAAAGACCACTATTGGGCCTGTTTCTGAACCCATGGGGGGCGACCGCGCGGGCAGTCGAGTTGCGGGATGATACCCTCCGGGCAACTGCGGGGCATCCTGCCAGCGTCCCACTTTCTGAACTCTCGTCCGCGCCTGTTGTTCGTCGAGGATTGCTGTCATCAACCGTGGTCTTTCCGAACACGGCTGGCCACCGTTTTATGGTGCGGGGTGTTGGGCATTCGAAAGCAGACGCTTTTTCCAGGACCGTCTCTGCTGCCTGGACCCGCTACAATATCGGGCTGTTGGAAAAAGACGCCCTCCGCATCAATGGGCTTCTGTCGGCCATCGGGGAATTACGAAACCCCACGCATTACCCCTCTGCCTGTCTTTTGATGCCGATGCTCGCCAAAGCTAAAATATTGGACACCACCCTGTTGTCAAAGCTCCGCCCGGAAGCGATCGGAACGGATCAGACACGTCGAATTGAGCCTATCAGCGCATTTGCAAAAGCGCCAAAACGTTTCAGAGCGCAAGCCATCGCCAGGTTTGTGGAAACAGAACTGATGCACTGGCATGATTTCTTCGACAGCGTGGAATCAAACCCTCTGACACCTGAACAAAGACTGGCGATCGTGGTTGATGAGGATGCGACCCTTGTGCTGGCAGGGGCCGGGTCCGGCAAAACCAGTGTGATTACCGCCAAAGCGGCTTATCTTATGAAAGCTGGAATCCGTAAACCTGAGGAAATCCTGCTCCTTGCTTTCGCCAGAGGGGCGGCACAGGAAATATCCGCACGGATTGAGGAACGCTGCGGCGCACCGGTGGAGGTAAAAACTTTTCATGCGCTCGCCTATCATATCATCGGTGTTGTTGATGGATCAAAACCTGCCCTCGCTCCGCATGCAACTGACGATGTGGCTTTTCTGGCGCTTATCAGGAAAATCTTAAAGGATCTGGTCGG
>NZ_JBHNMF010000930.1:0-1112 GCF_048562965.1 Thiolapillus sp.
GTTGTTGCGTAGTGCTTGGTGACCAGGACGGCTGGGGCACCAATAGGTTGTCAAAGGCCGAGTCGATTTTGGGGACTGGGATGTCCCAAAATCTATCACGAGGCCGAAGACACGCTTGTTCTATTCCGGTTACACCCGTTTTGCCCATGTGGTGGGTACGACCTGGATCCAGTCCATGTGCGGCTCCCAGGGGCTGAACGACAAGTTCGAGGAACTGGTGGTCAACAACAAACACCAGGTGCGTTCCTCCAACAAGCAGGACATCATCGATACGCTGAAGAAGCGTATGGATTCCGGAGGTACGGTCGTTCTCAACCAGGATATCTACCTGCGTGATCCTATCGGTGGAAAATTTGCCGATATCGTGTTGCCGGCGGCAACCTGGGGCGAGGAGGATTTTGTTCGCGCAAATGGTGAACGTCGCATCCGTCTGTATTCCAAGTTCTACGATGCACCGGGCGACGCTAAGCCGGACTGGTGGATCGTCAGCCAGCTGGCACAGCGTCTGGGCTTTGATGGCTACGACTGGAAGAACTCCAACGAAGTCTGTGAAGAGTCCTCCCGTTTCAGTCGCGGCAACCGCAAGGCTTATCACATGATAAAGGTCGCTGCCCACAAAGAAGGCAAGACCCTGCATGAGAAGCTGCGTGAGATGGGTACTACGGGCATCCAGGGACCGACTTTCTACAACTACAAGACCGGTGAGCTGACGGGTAGTGTGCGTCTGCACGATACCGAGATGACCCCCGAGATGATAGAAGCGGAAGGCCGTACCCAGGGTGCGAACATGGTCAACAAGAAGATGACCCACTTCAACTCCCAGACCGGGAAAATCAACATCCAGAAACACCCGTGGAGTCTGTTCTCCGACTACTGGGAATGGATGAGCCCGAAGAAGGATGAGCTGTGGCATACCAACGGTCGGATCAACGAAATCTGGCAGTCCGGTTTTGATGATGTGCAGCGACGTTCCTATATCGCCCGTCGCTGGCCGGAGAACTGGACGGAGATTCACCCGGATGATGCAAAGGCCCGTGGTATCGAGTCCGGTGACAAGATCCTGCTGTACTCCGATCGTGTGCCGCATTTCCGCCAGACCATCAAGGGCGTGC
>NZ_JBHNMF010000931.1:0-1111 GCF_048562965.1 Thiolapillus sp.
CTATGATGTCAAGCCTCTACAGACATGAAAAAGCGATTGTAGATCCATCGAGGCAGGCTTGTACTCAGTCTTAGGGGTGAGTAGTTACCTATTTTTTGAGATTTTTAGTGGTTTTTCTCCTCTGAAACTCTAAACTCTAGTTAAGCTCGATAACGACAATATTCGTATGTGTGACCAAGACAAGATCAAAATCATCATCTCCAGAACCACGTCCCTTTCTAGCAAGAGCAAATGATGCATAACCACGCCAACTCTTACTGAACGGAGTTGCATCAAACTCCTTCTGTATCTGTTGGTGAGCCTCAATTTCCGCCTTCGGCACACCTGACTTCTTGGTGAGTCTAATATCCATAGAACTTTTTATCCTAGCTGACCCCACGACCGTATTTACAAGATCTTATATTGCTCATTACTAGAGGCATTAGCTAAGGACTTTCCTCCCCATTCTGTGGCAAAATAAGCTGTCGTTCACTACGCCATACACGGACGATACGTACTCGTTTCGATTCATGTCTGTACACGATACGAAACGGTGGTTCAATAAGCTCCCTCAGAAACTGCTGGTCAAATTCAGGTACGATCCTGCCCATTTCCGGGTGGTCGCGTAGCGATTCTATCCGCTCAACAATCTTTCTGATAACCCTAACCCCTACGTCAGGTACACCTTGTTCGGTATACCACTGCTTGATCTCTTCCAGATCCGTTACCGCAGATTCCGCGAACCGGATAATTACGGTCGGCATTGATTACTTTAAACCTAGTCGCGCTTTCGCTTCAGCAAGTGACATTTCCCGCCCCGACTCAAGATCTGCCAATCCCGTTACAACAGCTCGCATAAATGCACGTTCCTCCTCGGCCATCTCATAGTCTGAGACAGACTGCACCACCGCAATTCCACGCCCACGGCTAGTCAACAGCACCGGCCGATGAGCCTCTGCTGCATGCCTAACAACTCTGCCAGGATTGACCTTCAGATCCGTGAGCGGGACAACGTCTTCAGAGAATTTAATGGGCATAATCGATACTCCAAATGGGATTTCAGTGGTCTAATATTAGCACCAGTTAAGAGCACCATCTACAAGAACCTTCAGCTCGCTTAATCAAAACAGGG
>NZ_JBHNMF010000932.1:0-1111 GCF_048562965.1 Thiolapillus sp.
GAGATAGAAGCTACATGCCTTCCCTGAGTTTCCCAAAGCATACAGAGGCATATGCTTGCTACACAGTTCAAACTTTGATCCTGTGAACCTGACCACCATGCACCCCAACCCCATTAAATCCAAGGCAAAAGACTTAAACTGTAACACTTCAAAGCCTAAAGCTTGCTAACCCTAACCTGATTAACCCTAAACCCGATTAACCCTAAGCCTGGTGAACCCTAGACATACACCAACATCCCCCCACCCCCCCCCCCCCTCCCCCACCCCCCCAAAAAAAAACAACAACAACAAACAAACCCAAAACAAAACAAAACAAAACAAAAAAACTTACACTGTTACAGGCAATGGTACTTGTGATCCCGGCGTACAGAACGGCGCAGCCTCTTGTCAGGACTTTCTCCACCGGGAATGCTGTCACTGCTGCTACTGCTGTCATCAAGCTGGTGTTTCTTGTAGTCTGAAGGCAGCTGTGCTTGTTGTCTCCTCTTCAGTTTATCCCTGCGCGTCTTAGCATCCTGCTGCAGTCGGCGGGTTTGTGTTGAGGGGCTCCTCCTGTGCCTCTGACTGTATGTGTTTCTCTTCTGTTCAGCTGCATGATATCTCTTCTGCCCCCTGCTCATTGGCAGCCCTAATCTGTGACTTATCTTTCTTTGAGCATCCCCTGGGCCGTTGTTGCAAGTGAGTATTGCACTGCCAACCCTTGCTGTAATTGATTTAGAGAATTTGACATTTTTGGGACATCTTGAGCTCAGAGCTCTGTTTGCTGCTTCATTCGATTGTGTGGTGCTCAAACCCCAGGTCTTTTCAATGCCCTCATCCCCAAGAACAATCAACAGAATTTCTGGCATTGTCTGTATGTCTGTTTCAGATGGGTGCAAGGCAGTGATGCCATTCTCCCTGAGTGAGCGAGACCTAACAAACCAGTTGTCACTGTCACCCCCTGCACAGGTTCCTGCTGACTTTTCTGCACAGTCACTGCAGTCTCCACCGTAGCACTGAAGTACAGCATTGATGACAGAAGGCATTTCATGTTTCATCTGGTCAGTATCTGCGTTGAACTTTTCACTCATATGCTTCAGTATCATTGAACTCCTGTTCTTTAGATCTGCTG
>NZ_JBHNMF010000933.1:0-1109 GCF_048562965.1 Thiolapillus sp.
CGTCAATTAATGCGCGATTGTGGCTATCGAAACAGCTACCATTTTCCATGTGGCCTTTACCATCACCACGGAAAAACATGTTTAACGTGGAAAGCGCCCATATTGTCGGGTTGGTATCAAACCCAGAAATATTTGACTTAACGGTTTCTCGCTGCGCGTTGCTTTTTGCCTGAGCCAGCATGCGGTCAAAAGCTGCAACAAGGAACCCGCCGGTACCAGATGCGATGTCAATCACGCGGTCCTTGGGTCTGACGCCTGTTAGTTCGACACAGAAACGGGTGATGTGCCGCGGCGTAAAAACAATACCTAGCGAATTGTTGTCATATCCATAACGCAGGAATGCTTCGTAAAACATCCCTAAAAAGTCGGTATCCGTCTGAAGCACCGCTTTGACATTAAGTTGTTTCAGGATGGTGACCACTCTGCCGATATACCCGGACAGGCGGTTAAAATCAGCACCCGATAATTTTAAGGCGTCGATCAGCTGTTTTTTCTTTTTCTTGGGAATGTCTGTTGTTTTATTGATGGCTGCAGCGGCCAGCGAGTTCACCGAAGCCAGAGCCTTGGATGGGGTAGTAACAATTTCACCCTCATACATGGCGGCCACCATCGCTCCGATCACTTTTGGCCGCAGGGGTGCCTCAATCTTTGCTTGACGAAGTATGCTGCTGAGCTCAATTGCAGCGTCAATAAAATCACTTTGGTCAGGAACAGTGACTACCGTAGTGCTGTTACCCGCCTGGATGGCAAGCTCAGTTTCACGTTTGGAGGGAATATTGGTTAATTCTGCGCCATGAGAGGTTAGTGGCTTCCAACCTTTCTTAGTTAGGTAAAGCACCATAACGCTAAACCCTGTGTCTTCCTCACCTGCTGCGCCGATTGCAATATTGACCGTATGTTTACCACTACGGTTAATCTCTTCGGCGTAGTCGCATGCCTCAGTAATTGCCGTATTGAGCTTTTTCAGATCATTCTTGGCCTCAATAACGGCAACAGGCTCACCGGCCAATACCATGACGAAATCCGGTAGTTTCCCGCCAAGACCGATGTTAGGAAAATAGCGCTCTGTTTCGTTTTCCTCCAGAAACTCGCCGCCAGTGTCCACATGG
>NZ_JBHNMF010000934.1:0-1109 GCF_048562965.1 Thiolapillus sp.
TGTGAGCTCGCATTGCTGGACCTAGAGTATACGTCGTGACGGAGCGTGGTTCTCTCTGCAGAATAAAATTCTGCAGTTGGCGTGTAGCTGGGAGCTATGATTTCGTGAGAAGGTAAGTGTAGTTCTGGAGTTGGATTAGATTTGGTGAGTAGGTGAGGCGTAGTTATGTATGGATCTGGTTTGTTCCTGTGGTGCAAAATATGTGCGTATCTTCTTTACTGCTTACGCCAATACAAGAAGACTGTGTTCGTTGAGAAGTAGCGTGTGAGCTCGCATTGCTGGACCTAGAGTATGCGTCGTGACGGAGCGTGGTTCTGAGCGTGTCCGTGTGGATGGCTGCGTTTGCCATGGTGGTAAACATTTGGTTTTCAGCTCAGTTTACCGTGTTCTGTGTAGTACTGTAACGTTCTACGCTGAAAGGTGCCAGCTGAATTATTGCTTTGTAGCTAATTGGCTTTGTGGATATTTGCCAGTAGTAGGGTGCTTGTGGCTTTTTCCTCGCTTTCGAGGACTTTGGGAGTCTGTTCGGGAATTGATTCTGCGCCTCCACGATTTTGTTTGATTTAAAGTGGAGATTAGCTCGCTCGCACTAATTCGGCCAGGATCAGTTCAGAGAGGATGAGCGAGGTGAGACGACTGTGACGGAGTGTTTCCTGACGAGTTTCCTCAGACACCGTTCTGTGATAGATTTGGATCTTCTGCGTGGAGAGTGGCATAGTCAGCGTAGTGCGACCTAGGTGGGCAAAGGGTGTATGTGTGTTTAGATGTAACCTGCGACCCTGTAGGTTTGGCAAAATGGCCGGGGTCTTTTACGTGCCACTACAGTATCACGGGGTTGGAAAGGACAGCGAATAAGAGTCAGCGTAGAAAGCTGACTCTGGAGAATAAAATTGTCTAGTTGGCGGGTAGATGGGAGCTGTGATTTCGTGAGCAGGTAAGTGTAGTTCTGAAGTGGGATTAGATTTGGTGAGTAGGTGAGACGTAGTTGTGTAGTAATCTGGTTTGTTGCTCTGGTGCAAGATATGTGCGTATCTTGCTTACTGCTCACTTCAATACAAGAAGACTGTGTTCGTTGAGAAGTAGCGTGTGAGCTTGCATTGCTGGACCTA
>NZ_JBHNMF010000935.1:0-1108 GCF_048562965.1 Thiolapillus sp.
AAGGAAAGGCTCAGTTGCATTGTTAACTCCTAAAGGATTGAGGTTTGATATTCGCCATTGCTGTACCCGGAAACATCAATGATCTCCGAAACGCGCCGGCCTTCTTTGGTACGTTCAATATGAACAACGACATGAACCGCCTCGCCTATCAGCGGTTCAATTTCTGCGGGAGCCGCCTTGTTTCTCGAAACAAGAGACTTCAGCCTGGTCAAACCTTCCTGCGCGCTGTTCGCGTGGAGCGTGGCCACCCCGCCCGGGTGCCCCGTGTTCCACGCATCCAGCAGGTCCAGGGCTTCTTCGCCCCGAACCTCGCCGACCAGTATCCGGTCGGGCCGCATGCGCAGTGTGGTTTTCAACAGCATCGTCATGCTGACGTCGATGCTGGTGTGATACTGGACGTGGTTTTCTGCCGTGCACTGGATTTCGCCAGTGTCCTCAATGATGAACGGTCGTTCCGTTGGATTCTGTTCGACCATCTCAAGGATCACGGCATTGACCAGTGTGGTCTTACCTGATCCGGTGCCGCCGATCACCAGTATGTTCCGATGATTTCTTATCGCCCGCTCCAGCGTCTCGCGCTGGCTGTCGGTCATGATGCCGGCATCGACATACTCTCTGAGGGAGAAGACCTTTGAAGCCTTCTTTCTGATCGCGAAGGTTGGCGACGGTACGACCGGGGGGAGCTGTCCAGCGAAGCGTGAGCCGTCGAGCGGCAGCTCGCCTTCAAGGATGGGTGCTTCTCTGGTGACTGTCTTACCGTGATAGCCGGCGACTGTCTCTATGACTGCCTGGGCCTGGGCGGCCCTGAGTGTGCCGATGCACTTCATCGGCTCTCCATGCCTCTCCTGCCACAGCTTGCCGTCTGCGTTCAGCATGACTTCGACAGTTGCAGGATCTTTAAGCGCCTCCAACAGCACCGATCCCATGTCTCGGGCCAGCTTTCGCTTCGCCCTCTCCTGCACGCTGTCGAATTCTTCTTTCTTGGTCATTTTGTTCCCGAATATTCCTTAGTCCGTAGGGATTCTGTGGTTCCGCTAAATTGCCCTGTGTTTCTCTACATTGCGGTTTGTCGCACGATATAACGAAACTATTCAGCGTGCAACACCTA
>NZ_JBHNMF010000936.1:0-1107 GCF_048562965.1 Thiolapillus sp.
TGCTCACGGCTTATCTTCTGCTTCCTGGGCGGCTGGCCGGTGAAACGGACGATGAGCTTCATGATGTAGTCATAGTCGATGAGCGCAGAGTCGAACAGCACGAACTCGAAATCGAGCTGCCGGATGGGGTCGTTGGGGTCTGGCGTCTTCTCCTGCCTGGCTTTGAGCTCCTGGGCAACATCGAGATAGACGCCCCTGAAGGCGCGCAGGTCATCTTCCGGCAGCAGTTTATCAATGGTCTCGCGCAGTTCAGGATCGAGATCGGTGTACTGGTCGAGCTGGGTACGGATGCGCTGCACTTCCCTGAAGCAGTTGATGAAGGTGGCGCGGGCCTCGTCACCCTTGAGGCTGGCGACTTCCCCGGGCCTGCAGTCCACACCCTGGGATTGCATGAAGTCTTCGAGTTGCTGCACGGCTTCGCTCAGCTTTTCCACCACCACGGGGGCCGGGTCCACCAGCCAGATTTCACGGGCCCGCTCGCCCGCCTCGCCGGAGAACAGGGCGATGGCATCGTCAACGGCTTTCCTCTGGTCGCGGAAGTCGAGGATGTTTCCGCAGGGCTTGGCACCGTGCAGCACGCGGTTGGTGCGCGAGAAGGCCTGAATCAGGCCATGGTACTTGAGGTGCCTGTCCACATAAAGGGGGTTGATGTACTGGGAATCGAAGCCGGTGAGCAGCATGTCCACCACGATGGTGAGATCGATCTTTTTGTCGTGCGGCAGGTCGCTGTTGGAGTATTTCTGGTCCTTGATGCGTTTTTGCACGTCCTGATAGTAGAGATCAAAGGTGCCGATATCGAAGTTGACGCCGTATTGCCGGTTGTAGTCGGCCATGATGGCCTTGAGGGCTTCTTTCTTCCGGTTCGGCTCCTTCCGGTTGTCGGCCTTCTCCTGCGGCAGGTCTTCCTGTAGCTGGGCGACATCCCTGTTGCCTTCCGCGGGCGGGGAGAAAATGCAGGCCACATTGAGCGGCAGGTAATCCCCGTTTTCGGCCTGCTTTTGCGCCTGCAGTGCCTTGAACAGGTCGTAATACGCGATGGCGTCGTCGATGGAGGCGGTGGCCAGCAGGGCGTTGAAGCGCCGCCGGTTGCTGGCCTTGTCATGCCTG
>NZ_JBHNMF010000937.1:0-1107 GCF_048562965.1 Thiolapillus sp.
AACCGCCATAGTTCGCTAGTGGTCCCAGTTTCGCATCTCCCCAGCTGCTGCCCGGTTCTGAGAAGTCTCTATCTCCGTTGCAGCTGTCATCGTCTATCCAGCTGTTTTGCAGGCTGAAATACCCCCAGCCGCCGCAATTTCTTCCCCGTGATTCGGATATTACTGTGCGGATGATTTGCAGCGTTGTAGCTCCAGGCATTCCCAAGTTGTATATTGTGCCGCCATTGTTTGCTCTGCGCCGTTTGTTGTTTCGTTTGCGTTCGGCGTCTGGTCTGCATGAACAGCCACGGCATCTGTTTTTTCCTACTGCGAAGCTGCACTCATCTAGTTCTGGATCCGTGATTGGCGCGCTCTTGTTGTTTTTTAGTGTGCTGTCTGAGAATTTGTTACTGCCGCCGTCTGCGAACAGTACGGATCCACGCGCGGCGGTATCGGTCTCCCAGTTTGTGGATTTTTGCGCTCGGTTGTTCGCAAATGTGCTGTTTATTGCTCCGAATTGTCCGCGGTGGTTGTAGACTACTCCCCCCTGTTGCCTGGCTGTGTTCCATGCAAACGTTGAACTGGCCAGTGTTGTTTTTGCTGTGTCTCCGATTGCTGCTGTTTTATCGTTGCAGATTGCGCCGCCCTGTTCTGCGGTGTTGTCTCTCATGCTGGAGCTATCCACTGTTAGCGTTCCCCGGTTGTAGATTCCGCCGCCCATGTCCGTTGCTTGGTTTCCGTTGATTGCGGAAAACTGGACGTTGATTTCTCCCCGGTTGTAGATTGCGCCGCCCTTTGCTGCCTTGCCGCTTTCCAGTGCTACCGCCCACAGGCTCAAATTGCCCTTTGGTGTGACGTTTAGCAGTCTGTTGGTATGTTGTCCGTCTAGTGTGATGTCTGGCCGTCTGTCGCCGTTTATATCGCCCTCGATGCGCAGGCGCTTGTCGATTATGATTTGCCTGTCTAGTCGGATGGTTTTTTGATACAGCCAGGGCGCGAACGTCACCCGGTCGCCGTCGGTTGCTGATTCCACTGCTGCCCGTAATGTGCCGTTGCCGTGGTCTGCCAGACTGGTTACACGGTGTACGGTGATAGCGTGTGCCGTGCTGCTGCTGGTTAATGCTGCTA
>NZ_JBHNMF010000938.1:0-1106 GCF_048562965.1 Thiolapillus sp.
TCCGCAAACTTGATCCAGAATCGCTATTCATACAGTCACCCAAAAACTGCCCTTCAACACAGTAAACCCTAATTTGACAAAACGCAACACAAAGACAAACACACAACAGAAGTGAATATTCCGAGCAGAACGGTGCATTAGAACAAGTGGAAAGCTCATTTATTTCTCTCAATTTTTCTGTTTATTCTACAGGACTGTCTTTGCACAAGCAAAGCGGCTGAAGTGTCCTGCACTCAATATTGCTCTAAAACAACTCAACTGCATTCTCCCACAAAGAAAATCGACTTCGAACTATATTCACTTTCGTGCTTGAAAGAGTTTACTTCACGCTTCACAAACAACTTTGTGATCTTAACGGAAGCATTTCGTGCACTCGGCAAACTTGATCCAGAATCGCTATTCATAGAGTCACCAAAAAACTGCCCTTGAACACAGTAAACCCTAATTTGACAAAAGGCAACACAAAGACAAACACACAACAGAAGTGAATATTCCGAGCAGTACGGTGCATTAGAACAAGTGGAAAGCTCATTTATTTCTCTCAATTTTGCTGTTCATTTTTCAGGACTGTCTTTTCACAAGCAAAGCGGCTAATGTGTCCTGCACTGGATTTTGGTCTAAAACAACTCAACTGCATTCTACCACAAAGAAAATCGACTTCGAACTAGATTCACTTTCGTGCTTGAAACACTTTAGTTCACGCTTCACAAACAACTTCGTGATCTTAACGGAAGCATTTCTTGCACTCGGCAAACTTGATCCATGATCGATATTCATACAGTCACCAAAAAACTGCCATTCAACACAGTAAACCCTAATTTGACAAAACGCAACACAAAGACAAACACACAGCAGAAGTGAATATTCTGAGCAGAACGGTGCATTAGAATAAGTGGAAAGCTTATTTATTTCTCTCAATTTTGCTGTTCATTCTTCAGGACTGTCTTTTCACAAGCAAAGCGGCTAATGTGTCCTGCACTGGATTTTGCTCTAAAACAACTCAACTGCATTGTCCTACAAAGAAAATCGACTTCGAACTAGATTCACTTTCTTGCATGAAAGAGTTTACCTGACTCTTCACAAACAACTTCGTGATCTTAACGGAA
>NZ_JBHNMF010000939.1:0-1105 GCF_048562965.1 Thiolapillus sp.
TCCCCCGTCAGCAGCGCAACCCGTGACAGCCACGGCTTCAGAAACCGGGTCATCGTGTTCGCCAAACGCTTCGTAACACGCCCCGTGCCTGCCAGCTCCTGCGAGAACTGCTCAATGTGCGACTTCAGCGCCGCTTCAACTTCCGCAGATTTCTCCAGAACCTCCAGCCGCTCTTCCAGCGTAGCATCCCGCGAAGCATAGGTACGGTTCATGTCCGACTGGGACACACCATCCGGGCGCAGTCGCATGTGCGGACGCAAGGATTCAAACCCGGCACCTCCCGCGTTCACGACAACATCCCCTACGTCCAGCTCCACAGAGCCCTCAAGGGACGCCTGGGCCTTTTCGAGCACCTTATCAAACCACGTACCGCGCCCCGGTGCTTTGCCGTCCTGATGAAGCGCACCCGCCGCGTCAACCACGGCGCTTGCATCAACGTACACCGTATGCGGTGAACCCGTTTGCCGGGCCATGCCCGTGATAACGTCCGCAGTCTGCTGAGGAACCGCACTGCTGGCATTCATAGACGATGTGGCACCAATCAGCGTATCCAGGTGCTCCTGATCCTTACGGTCCTGAATGCGCTCCTGCTTCTCAAGGGCAAACTGTACGGTCGCGCCCAGCCCCACACCCGGTAAACCCATCAGGGGAGCGCCCATCGCACCTTTGGCAGCAGCCGCCACCACGCGGGTTCGTGTCTCCGGGGAGAAAGCATCCATCTCATAGTCATCAAATGCCGCCGCCTTAGCCAGCTCCTCCACCGCCACAGCAACCAGCTCCTGCGACCCCTCCGTGACACCTTCGGCTGCGGTGAACAGCGCCAGATCCCCCAGCGCTTTCATGACCGCCTTCGCCACCTCCGGATTTCGGGCAGCTGCAACGGTAGCATTACTGACAATACCCT
The DNA here is from genome assembly GCF_048562965.1 of Thiolapillus sp. Classification (NCBI taxonomy): domain Bacteria; kingdom Pseudomonadati; phylum Pseudomonadota; class Gammaproteobacteria; order Chromatiales; family Sedimenticolaceae; genus Thiolapillus; species Thiolapillus sp. The sequence goes on from NZ_JBHNMF010000939.1 coordinate 905, forward strand.
TTACCGCGTCCTTTCCCTTCAGAAACGGGAATCTGGACGCAAGCATACCCCAGGGGGCAACCTCCAGTGCCGCGGTGAGAGTGGCCGCGCCCTTAGCACCCACGTTCACAATATCACGCGGTATCGGCTGATCATCCACCCGAATGTCCATGAGCTGATCCACCATGTCCACATAGGTCAACCGGTAGGTATATACCGCGC
>NZ_JBHNMF010000940.1:0-1104 GCF_048562965.1 Thiolapillus sp.
CTCCATAGCCAGATTGCTCAGGGGGCGGCTTTGCTTTTCCGAAAGCGCTTGCGCCAGGGTGACTTCATTTTCGTAGAAGGGTTCGTCATACCGATACAATATGATGTTTCTAAACCACATTATCGTGATCTCCAATAGGTATGCCGCATTGTCTCCATGCCTATGCCTGATGCTTCTGGCAGGCTATAAGGGCGACTGTAGTACGGCGATGAGTAAATGTATTGTGAGTTGTCGAATGCACCATGATTACGCATGTAAGCAGGGGGCGGCACCGGCACAACGGACGCGGGAGCCGTCATGGGGCGCGGCGGATCAGATGGGGCCGCGTGGATCTTCAACGGACGTTCACCATTGTTCTGTGGCAGTGGTGATGCCCCGGCCGCCAACCACATCGCCCCCCCTCCCAGGGCGAGGCATACTGCAGCAAGAACTACTTGCTTCGCCCGCGTGCGGAGATGGTCTTTCTTTTCTTCTGGGTTCCCCATAACTTCCAGGAAGCGGTTCGCCCATGCGGCCCGCACCCGGGGTGAAGGATCGATCATCCCCCGGCGAAACTGTTTGGCGGATACGGGGCAATGGGTTTGTCGCACCCATGCCGCGCGCACCTCTTCATCATCGTCGATCAGCCCCTCTTCCTGGTATGCCCGGACCTCCTCTGTTGTCAGAGGTGTGTCCAAATAGGGGAAATCCCGCCAAAATGACAACACTTCATCGGCAGGATTCTGTGTCATGTTTTCCTTGCTCATGCGCCCTCCATTACCCTCCTTACTCTGTATCTTGGCACCCCGAATAATTTGTTGATCATCCAAGTAGCAAGGCTGTAAAGCTTACGCTTCGCGTCCTGGCGACTTTCTCTTGGCTCAGTCATGGTGCTCTCCCCTACGCCGTTTTGATGCCTTCCGGTTCGCCGTTGAGGTCGTTTACAGCGTGACGGCACGCCGGATAGCCACTACAGGACCAGAACGGCCCCTTGCGCCCATTTTTGCGGCGCATGGGTTTGCTACATTCCGGACAGGGGTATATCTTGTCGGGCAACGCCGGTACGCCCTGGTTGTCATCAACCAGGTAATTGCAATCCGGGTAGCCGGTGCAGCCCCAGAAGGC
>NZ_JBHNMF010000941.1:0-1103 GCF_048562965.1 Thiolapillus sp.
AGCCGGACACGGTGGAAACACTGGGGGCGCGGATCGCGTCGCTCAACACTCGGATCGCGTCGCTGAACGGCCTCATTGCGACGCTGCGCGGTCAAATCGCCACATTGGCGGCCACCAATGCGACACTCATGCAGGGCCGCGCCGCCCAGCAGGTGCAGATAGAGCAAAAAACAGCCCACGTGGCACGGCTGGAGCAACAGGTCTCTGATCTGAACGGTGACCTGCGAGAGAAGGGGGATGAACTGGAGGCTCTCACGGGGCCGCTCTCTGTGGCCATAGGCGATGCAGGCAGAATGCGCCGCATCGATATCACCTCATCGTCGGGAGATGTTTTCAACGCGATGTTTGAGTGGCACACGCTCGCCCGCACCGGCAGTGATGCCAACAGCACCATCAATATGGATACGACAACCTGGGGGCATGTCCGTAAAACGCCAGAGGGCGGATACCGCTCAAGCGGCATCCTCGCAGGCGAGAACGGAAAAATCTACTGGACTGCCACTTCGACACTCATCCCAAGTAGCGGCTTCCATGTGATGCGCTATGAGTTCTGGAGTGCTGCGGCGTTCGGCGAACTGTATTTTGGGCTATATGCAGACATCGATATCGGCAATAACCCCGGTGGAAACGCCCTCATCGTCGGCGGACCGGGTCATCCCAACCGCCTGCTGGTCACTGACAGCACAGACCCGACGTTGGGTGTGGCTCTCGGCCTGCGCAACCTGCGAAACGCCCGACCTGTCGGTTGGTTGGGCAGCCCCGGTCAGTACTACCACTGGGGCGCACACATACTTCACAGCACGCGCCTGGTGGGCGCTGACCCAAGCTGGGGGCAATTCATCCCAGACGTCGACACGTACGGGGTCGCCGATGGGTACGGCCCTGCCGATGTTGGCCTGAGCCTGGGCATCCGGATTGCTCCATCGGCGAAGCTGGCGAGCTTTGAGATCACACTGGTCGGCGCACCGGACGGACATATTGAATAAAAACCAATTTCCCGCAGGAATGGTCCTGCGGGATTGATCGCTGCTCGGAAATGAACACAAAGAAAAGCCGGGGTTTGGTCCCCGGCCAATGAAATCACATGAGGTACATCAAATGAA
>NZ_JBHNMF010000942.1:0-1103 GCF_048562965.1 Thiolapillus sp.
TAATCTGATGGCGAAGGTACACATCATTCTGCAAGGAAAAGGGGGTGTAGGGAAATCAGCCATTGCGGCCATCGTTGCACAATACAAGAAAAGCATCGGGCAGGCGCCCGTCTGCATCGACACCGATCCGGTGAATGCAACGTTCGCGGGGTACAGGGCCCTCGATGTACGCCGGCTGAACATCATGGAGGACGACGAGATAAACACCAGGCATTTTGATGCCCTGGTCGAGATCATCGCCACGGCAGAGAACGATGTGATCATTGATAACGGCGCCAGTGCCTTCGTTCCCCTCTCACACTACCTGATCTCGAACCGGGTGCCGGCGCTGCTTCAGGAGATGGGGCACGAGCTGGTGGTTCATACGGTCATCACGGGGGGCCAGGCGCTGCTGGATACCGTCAGCGGCTTCGCGCAGCTCGCCAGCCAGTTTCCGGATGAATCGATCTTCGTGGTTTGGCTCAATCCCTATTGGGGGCCGATAGCACACGAAGGGAAGCGATTCGAGCAGATGAAGGCGTACACGGGCAACAGGGATCGCGTGACGGCCATTGTGACGATCCCAGACCTCAAGGGGGAGACTTACGGGCGGGACTTCGCCGAAATGCTCCAGGATCGCCAGACGTTTGAAGAGGCCCTGGAGGACAGGACCAGGACGATCATGACCCGGCAGCGCCTCAAGCTGGTGAAGTCGCAATTGTTCGACGCGCTGGAAAATGCAGCGGTGATGTCATGACCGACAGGATCGGGGCGACGATAAAGGAGATCGCGGCAAAGCACGGCATCGCCGTGAGCCGCGACGATCCGATCCTGATCCTTCAGACGATCAATGACCGTCTGATGAAGGACAGTGCGCAGGCGCAGGAAGCGTTGATCGATCGCTTCAGGGAGGAGCTGGAGGCGCTTGCGCATCGGTGGAGCGAGGACGCGAAGGCCCGTGCGGAAAGCGTGCTGAATGTGACCCTGGCAGCCAGCAAGGACGCCATGGTCAGGGGCATGGAAGATGGTGCCCAGGCAGCGGTCGACCAGGTGCGGGCGGGAGTCGGGCCGGTAATCAAATACTACCCGCAGAGCGGGTAGTATGATGAAAGCCCCCAGAGGGG
>NZ_JBHNMF010000943.1:0-1101 GCF_048562965.1 Thiolapillus sp.
AGGCTTCCGCAATAAAGAGCGGTTTGCCAATGCCATTTACTTCCATCTCGGCGGGTTGGATCTTTACCCTGATGGGATTACTAGATGATGGGCGCCCACTCAATCAGGGGAAGAGCCTTTAGGTATAGCTTGGCAGGTTCCTGCTGGTGTATTCTCCACATCGCAACTGCAGTCGCCTTGGCCGGGAGGGGCATGGTCTAAAATGCTTTGAATATTGGCGGGGTCACAACCAGGATAAACCCATTCGACGTTGTCCTCGGGTGGAACAAATCACTTCACCATCTTGCGCCCAAAGGTGCCGAACATATGCACGTTGGAGCGCAACGGGTCAGCCGCTTCCTGGGTGTCGTTGATCTCGGTTTCCGTATCGAAAAAGTTAGTGTCCGGGTTTGGAGAGATCTGGTCGGATTCTGAGACCATGGCGGAAATATGGTAGGCCCTTTCTGCCCCCGCATCTTCTTTCGATGCTACTGATATATAGTAGCGGCCCGCATTGCCCAGGGTGGTGAGCATTATCTTGGCGTTGCTCAGGGGCGTCTTGGCGAGGATGGGCTCGTTGGGATCCACCACATCTTCTTCCTTATCGCCGTTGCGGTATATGTTCCCCGGACCGCTGGTGGTGCTGTCGAAGGAGGCGATGACGTTGCCGTTGCGGTCATGCACATTCACGACCCAGCCATCCGTACTCGTGTAGTCTGCTTGGTCGCCCAGAAAGTTGATGAGCAGATTCTGGTTGGGTTTGGTGGTGGCGAAGTAGTACCAGTCCTTGTCGAATTTATCCAGGCTGTTGCCCTTGTAGAAGCGATTCAGGAAAATCCTGTCTGCGGCAGCCATGTGGTCATTGGGTTCAGTTTCACCCCAGCCCGGAACGGGAATCACGTCTTCCAGCAGCACGCCGCAGTCCTTGGGTGTGCCGACCCAGTCTTTCTGTCCTTTCTTGTAGCCTTTCTTGTAGTTCTTGGACTTCTTGTTGGGGTCGCCAGTACCGCCGGGCCAGTTGATTGCTGCCTGGCTCTGGGCGCTGATGAGACCCATCACTCCCATTGCCATGACAAGGGCAGACCAGCGGGCGGTCTTGTTTAGTGAATTCTTCACCTTATT
>NZ_JBHNMF010000944.1:0-1101 GCF_048562965.1 Thiolapillus sp.
ATGGCGAAAGTGTTCCGGTAGCCGGGGCACGGCTCCTGATCGATGATGCCCTCTCCCCGGGGAAGGGGCTGATCGCTTTTGAGGGGAACAGCACGACCGCTGCCGAACTGGTCATCGACAACAGCGGTATCATTGTGGACCGGGCTTCGACGCTCGCGGATGTAGGGCACCTGTTCAGCTACACCGCTGGCGGGAAGGCAAGCATCAGCTTCCTCGGTGATCTGATCTTCCTGTGGTGCCCCAACAAACAGGTGGAGGTGGAACTGGGCCCTAAGACATCTGTGGCGGCAGGTTTCTCGGATATAACGTGTGTCTTTTCTGCGGATAAGATCCTCTCACAGATGCAGCTGGTACCCTGGTCTCACAAGGGTACTATAAAAGGCTGGAAGCAGGCGGGATCCCCGGGCATTACCTTTGACCGAAACGCCTTCCTATCGGCCACCCCGGTAGCTAAGCACGTGTGGGAGATGGAGAACTGGAAGTGTGACACGTACCTGAGCTCAGATGGTGCAGCCGTACGGATGGGCCACGGTGCGTACCTTCGGGCGAAGAACGCCACGAATCTGAGTGATCAGCCTGTCAAGATTCTTGGCACGCAGAAATGCCTGATCGAGGAATTGCAGGGCGTGCGTGTTATCTTCAAAGACGAAACGGAGCAACCCTTTAGCGATTACACGCTCATGTGGACCTACGCAAATGACTATCCCGCAGGTGTACGTCCACTGGGATACACCGCGGACATAAAGCCGTATCAGGATGGCGTGTCAGGCCACCTACAAAACACTGCTATCAATAAAGACGCTACCACGTACATCTATACTAATGTACTTTGGACAGACACTGCCTCACCTGCTGCAACTGATTGGGTTAACTGCGCACCTGATACGCTCACACTCTATGTGGCTAAATACGGCTATGCTAAGACAGCCTTTACAGTGGATACAAAGCTTCGCACAGTCCATGAAGAGACTATCGTTGGTGTAAAACTCCCCGTGGTCAAGACAGAAGCTGAAGTGGATCTGCATCTAACATCGAGTATCGCCATCTTCAGCTACGGAAAGATTGTCATAAGCGGAACAGTTACCTGCCAGGATGTTTACG
>NZ_JBHNMF010000945.1:0-1100 GCF_048562965.1 Thiolapillus sp.
ACGTACTTTTGCGGACATCTGCGAAAGCGCAAGGAACTCCAATGACAACCCCAAGGATTTTTGGCGGTATCAAGTTGAGGACATAGGAAAAGAACGTCGTAAGACTTTCAGTGCATTTTGTGAAAAATTGGAGCTTGATCCCCAAAAAGACGATGATCTCGCAACAGCCTTCGACTATCTTAAGCGCACCCATATAGAGCTTTTCCCAGATGACCACAATACTTTTTCTGATCTGCTGACCAAGGCCGGATTTATCTTGACCGGCGAGCCGAAAAGCGCAATTTCCATCCTGACCACCTATGCCAATAACAACGACATGTACCGCAAATCCATTCGCGTGGATCAATTGTGGCGCCACCTTAAAGAAAAGCATGGCATCCACCCCAAAAGGCTTGAGCATGATTCTCGAATCAGCCCTGCCATAGAGGATCTGCAAAATCAGTTTTTTGAATCCATCAATCCCGGCCTGATAAACAGAAAAATCATTTCCAGGGGGGAGACCACCCGAATCATCGATGCCATAGACAATGGGCAGGATGTGGTTGTGCATGGGGCCGCGGGTAACGGAAAGAGCGGGGTTCTGTATGAACTGGCAGAGCATCTTCGCCAAAAGAATGTCCCCTTTCTTCCCATCCGTCTTGACACGCGCGTCCCAGGAAACACCGCCAAACAGTTCGGACAGGATTTAGACCTGCCCGAGTCTCCAGCCCATTGCCTGGCGGGCCTTGCCGAAGGCAGAAAGTCTGTTCTCATCCTGGATCAGCTTGATGCCATTCGCTGGACCGCCTCCCATTCCTCCACAGCCATGGGTGTGTGCAAGGAACTGCTACGCCAGACCCGGAGTCTTCGCAAAGACAAGAAACAGATCGTCATCGTCTTTGCCTGCCGCACCTTTGATCTGAAAAATGATCCGGATATCAAAAATCTGTTCGCTGAGAACAGCGAGAACGTTGTTGTCAAGGTTTCGGTTGCGGCGTTTTCAGATGAACAGTTGAAAGATGTCATCGGCCCTGATGCTTTTGTCCCCCTGAACGGCCATCAGAAACGGGTTCTTTCTTGTCCTCATAACCTGGCAATCTGGCTGGAGATAAAAAAGGAAG
>NZ_JBHNMF010000946.1:0-1097 GCF_048562965.1 Thiolapillus sp.
ATAACCACTTCCACGAAATCCCCCGGTTCCAGTTCCCAGCTGCCTTGGACGATGACCTGACCATCGATTTCCGGCGCATCTCCCGGCCCGCGGGCGATGATATGATCTTCGTGTACTTCATCCACCAGCACGATCATGGACTGGCCCTTCCTGGTGGCCAGTTTTTCTGCTGATATAGTCGCCTGCACATCCATAAAACGCCGCAGACGGTCTTCCTTGGTTTCTTCATCCACGTGATCCGGCAAGGCGTTAGCCGCCGCGCCTTTCACGGGTGAATAGGTGAAGCAGCCGATCCGGTCCAGTTGTGCTTCCCGGAGAAAATCCAGCAGCATTTTGAAATCCTGTTCCGTCTCTCCAGGATACCCGACGATGAAAGTGGAACGGATCACCAGTTCCGGACAATCCCGGCGCCAGTTCGCTATTCGGTCCAGCACCTTTTCTGTCGCTGCAGGACGCCCCATGGACTTGAGGATTTTTTCGCTGCCGTGCTGCAAAGGCATATCTAGGTAAGGCAATATGGCGCCTTCGGCCATGAGGGGAATGACCTGATCCACCTGGGGATAGGGATAGACATAGTGCAGGCGCACCCAGGCAGGCAGTTCGCCCAACGCTTTGGCGAGACTGTAAAGGCGGGTTTCCATCGGCCTGCCGGTCACGAAATCGTTACGATACTTCAGATCCACGCCATAGGCGCTGGTATCCTGTGACACCACCAGCAGCTCGCGCACCCCCGATTCCACCAGGCGTTCCGCTTCCGCCACCACTTCTCCCAGGGGACGGCTCAGCAGATCCCCACGCAGGGAAGGGATGATGCAGAACTTGCAGCGGTGATTGCAGCCTTCGGAAATTTTCAGATAAGCGTAGTGACGTGGCGTGAGCCTGACGCCCTGCGGTGGAATCAGGCTGGTCCAGGGATCGTGGGGCGCGGGCAGATGTTCATGCACAAGCGCCATGACTTCTTCATAGGCGTGAGGTCCGGTAACGCCGTAAGCGCCCAAGAATCCACACCTGTTTTCCCGACCTGACCCCGTGCAGACTTTCTCCTGAAATTTCACGACACAGGAGAAATCGATGGACATGTCTGATGCCACCGAAGG
>NZ_JBHNMF010000947.1:0-1094 GCF_048562965.1 Thiolapillus sp.
CCCGGGAAACCCGACCGCGACAACAACAGGCAAAAGCCCTATTGTTTTCCCCCACCCGCTTCATAGCCACGAATAAGAAAGTTCTGGCGTGCCTGATCCCACACCAAGTCGGTAAAATCTCCTGGCTCGGGGAAGTTCGTCAAACGGTATTGACCGGAAGCGCCTTTCAGGAAATCATCACCAAAAGTCGTAACATTGATACTGGACCGGTCAATCTCGATGCCATCTGCCAATAGCCGCAGTGTATGTGTTCCCTCTCCAAGCAGATTGATGTTGTAGAGCAGGCTGAAGCCGTTGTTTGCATCGCCACAGACCTTTATCGTATCCGCCCGCCGGGTTCCATAGGCCACCTTGAAGGTTCTGATGCCATCCATTTCCACCACGACGTTTTCTGCCTCACAAATCCAGCCGGAGATAATGGCGATGCCACTCTGGCTGGAACCATCGGCAGGATTTTCAAATCTGCCCAGGGGAGCGTTGACGGGGTTGCTGCGTGGGATATCAGCAGTCACCGCCTGCACCGCTGCGGAACTCACTGCATCGATGGTAAAATTCTGCTGGCTCTGCTGCCAGGTCACAGAAACGCGCTGACCCCGTTCTGGAAAATCAGGCAGCTGATAGGTCCCCGACAACCCACGGCGGAATGGTGCACCCAAAGTGGTAACGGTAAATTCGGCGCTGTCGATGACCCGGCCATTGGTCAAGGCACGTACCTTGTGCATACCATCGCCTTGCAGATTCAGGTTGAAAAGCAGACCAAAACCGTTATCTGTATCACCGCAGACCGATGCCGTGTCCGCACGTCTCGTGCCATAGCCAGCAGCGAGATACGCTTCATCATCCAGTTCGATCTCTATCCCTTCTGCATCACATGCCCAGCCGGAAATGACGGAAATTCCGCTTTGAAAAGACGCCGGAGCGGGGTTCTCCAGATTCCCTCTGGTATCCGCCAGGCAAGCCGTGCCCTCGAAAGGGAAGTCTTTTGGCAGCACCTGCACCTCGGTTGTGTAGTACTGGTTGATATCGAGCAGGCCGGCGAAATTATCCGCGTCATAACGCAGCTCAAGCGCGTAGGCAATATATCCTGTATCAGG
>NZ_JBHNMF010000948.1:0-1094 GCF_048562965.1 Thiolapillus sp.
CTAGGTAGCTGCTGTGAGGCAGGACATAGACGGTTTTTCCGGCCAGGCCATCGATATCTTCAAGTGGCGCCTGATCCTTGTGTGTTACCACAAGCTCGTCCACCGTCGTTTTCCGTCCCGAGGCAAACAGCAGTTTTTGTTTCCGTTCATCGGTTTCGGTAAGAAAATGCGCGGCTATATCTCCCTTGCCCGCGAGCAGGTCAGGAATGAGCCGGCCGAATGGCACAGGAAGGAAAGCCACGTGAATCTTTTCGGCCTCACGTTTGATGCCCTTGTTCAGGAACTTTTCATATTCCCTCAGCAGGTCCACCTGGATGCCGCTGGGTTTGCCTTTGTCAAAAAAGAAATCCGTCGGCCCGTATACGACCAGTGCCCGCACTGTGCGTCGCTGTTTCATTTTGGGCAAGTCTTCCGAAAAAGGCTTTTCCAGGAAAGCAATCGGGTTTACTGTGTCGCTGAACGCGGGCGTGCCTGCTGCAAACATGAAGGCAAGAAACAGCAGAGAACTGCATACAGCCCGTTGCCAGGCATGGCGAAACGCTGCTTGTCTGAAGTGGCTTTGGCATGCTTTCTGATTCATGATGCTTCCCCGGTAACTGCCGTCAGGCACGGTGATAAGGATGGTTCTGCAGAATACTCCATGCCCGGTAGAGTTGCTCTGCCACAACGATTCTGACCAGCGGATGTGGCAGTGTCAGCGGGGAAAGCGACCACAGCTGGTCGGCATGTTCCCGGCATTCCGGCGCCAGCCCTTCCGGCCCGCCCACCAGCAGACTGACATCCTGGCCGCCGGCCATCCAGTTTTCCAGCTGCCGCGCCAGGTCCTCTGTGCTCCATTCACGGCCCTTCACCTCCAGGGCGATCACCCGGCTTCCCCTGGGTATGGCCGCGAGCATGTGTTTGCCTTCATCGCGGGTGATACGGGCAATATCGGCATTCTTCCCGCGATGCCTGGCGCTGATTTCCGCCAGCTTCAGGCTGCATTCCCTGGGCATGCGCTGTGCGTACTCCCGGTAGCCCTCCTGGACCCAGCGGGGCATTTTGTCACCGACGGCAATGAGGTGTATGTTCATGGGAGTATTCTACATGCCGTG
>NZ_JBHNMF010000949.1:0-1094 GCF_048562965.1 Thiolapillus sp.
TTTGACTTGAAAGAGGAGAGTGTCGTGGCATGCCTAACAGAGAAAGAAAGAGAGTTCCAGATGACAGGTCCGATATACTGAAAGGATCTCTCCCCAAGAGTCCTCCTGCACACCCTTGGGACACGAAAAATCCGAGTATCTGAGGCTGAACGAAGAGAACGAGAAGGAGAATAGAGGCGAAGCAACTCGGAGAGGTATGGAGGAGCTGTACCAGAGATAATGTGGAAGCAGGTGAGAGCTATTTTGTATTGAATCCGGCTGCTGATCGGCAGCCAGTGGAGATCAAAGAGTAAAGGAGTAATGTGAGCAGATTTTGAAGCTTTGTAGATGAGGCGAGCTGAGCAGTTTATCACTCTCTGGATTTTATCAAGGAGAACCTGAGGACAGCCAGCAAGGAGAGCATTGCAATAATCAAGCCTAGAGAGAACAAGAGAGGAAACGAGAGTTTTAGTAGCTTCCACAGAAAGATACTGTCGGATTGAACCGATCCTTCTAATCTCCAGATAAGCCAGTTGACAGAGTTTGTTCACCTGTTCCTTCAGTGCGAGCTCACTGTCAAAAATGACACCGAGATTACGAGCTGCACTGGAAAACGAGATGTCACTCTGACCCACACGTACAGAAGAAGGAAGATCAATTCCAGGAGCAGAACCGATGAGAAGAATCTCTGTTTTGTCGTCATTTAACTGAAGTTTATTTTGAACTACCCAGACCTTCACGTCCGAAATGCAGGCTTCAATGGTCCGTGAGAGAGTGAAAGCTTCGGAAGGAGAATCCGATTTGTACAGTTCAGTGTCATCCGCAAACATATGATGAGAGACAGAGTGGTGACTGATTATATCAGAAAGAGGCTGAGTATACAGAATGAAGAGAATTGGTCCCAAGACGGAACCCTGGGGGACCCCACAAGTCAGAAGTGAAGGAGAGGATTTTATTCCATTCACAGTTACTACTTGTGTCCTGTCTTGTAGGTAGGAACGGAAGAAGGAGAGGGCAAGATCACGAATACCAAAAGTGCTATCGAGGCGAGTCAGAAGAATGCTATGATCGATTGTGTCGAAGGCAGCGCTTAGATCCAGAAGAGTCAGAATAGA
>NZ_JBHNMF010000950.1:0-1091 GCF_048562965.1 Thiolapillus sp.
GGGGGCTTCATAGGTGCATGGGAACAGGCTTTTACGACACCCTCCATAAGTAGGCAGGTTGCCACTGGCTGTCGCATCAATCCTTGAGTTCAACACGTTGATCTCCACGCTTCTCAGGAACACGCCCACCGCCGAATCGCAGTTGTTGGTGGTATGTACATGCAACCGGTTCACAATACCACCGTATTCACTGTTCTCAGCCATGAACCCCCTGCAATGATTGTTGCCATCGATCTCTATCCAGACCCGTTCCAGGCGGGCATCAGCAACATTTTTCAGATAGATCCCCATGCTGGTTGTTGCATCACCACCCACCTTGACCGTGACATGATCGAGATCGGGCGCCACATCACTCCCGGTGGAAATATTCTCCCCGGCATAGCCGGTGGCCCACGCCTGTCCCGCAATGCCGTTATTGAGCACCGTGAGGTGGGACAACACGCTGCTCACCGAACCTTTCACCAGCGCCGCATTCACCACATTGGACGCACCCCGCACACCGCTCAGAATGGTCATGTTCCAGCCTGAACCCTGGATGTCCACGAAAGGTTTCATCACCAACTGCTGGCTTCCCAGGTCGTACCAGCCTGGCGCGATGCGGACCAGGCAGCGATTGCCGTTGCTGGGCTCCCCGCACCATTGAGCGCCTGGATGGGTGAAGTGTAGTCACCCCCCTGGGGCGACACCCAGGCGATATTGGCCATGCCACTCACCTGGGCACAGACGCCGAGAAAGCCGCTGCTGGTACTGATACACAGAGGCGCCGTTTGAGGCGGGGCAGTTCACATCGGGAAAACGCACTTCTCCTGCCACGTTGAGGCCTACGATGCCCTGCCCCATGGCCGCTGAAGTCACACAAAGCCCTCCTATGCACAGAAACAGTCTCACCCCCCGTCGGATTTTCATCTTCCTGCTATTCATACCGTCACCCCCTGCTGCAATATTTCCACTTTCCATTTTTAAACATATAGGTAACTACTCACCCCTATCAGCGTAGAGCTGTCCCGAAAAGGCCATTTGAATGGCGACCAGCGGATTGTATCCCTGATTTGCCATGGTCTGCAGGTAACTGGAGATGCGGCAATAGGCCT
>NZ_JBHNMF010000951.1:0-1091 GCF_048562965.1 Thiolapillus sp.
TTCCGCTTTCGCTACATTCCTTCCCTATCGGTCAGGGACAAGCCCTTCGCATCCCTGATGCCTCCGCGTCCGTGACGCTCCGCGCTCCGCTTGGCTTGCTAAGGGGATACCCCTCGCGCCAGTCAAGGGTTCGCTTCGCCCTGCCCTCGCCCGTTCAGACTCCTCCCTTCGGTCGTCTCTTAGCTGCGGCCTCCGCCAGGCCCTGGACCTCTGCTACCCCGTTTCAACGCCAGGAAAGGATTCATTTTGGCTTTCCCTTCCTGGAGTACATGACATGAACAATCTGGCAAAAGAGCTGATCCGCCTGCATGGGACTGAGGGCCTGCGCGCGGAACAATGGTTTGACCTGATGCTTGACGACGTGATGGCCGGTTTCGGCAAACGCCTGGCCGAGCATGAAATCCCTAAAAAGCCGGTCCGGGAGGTGCTGTTCACCCTCTCGGGCCTTTACGCTAAGGATGTCTATTCCGCCGCGCCGTTTACCGACATCCTGGGGCCAGTCCACATGGAGCTGGTCTCCCGGTACCACCAGAAGGGTACCTGCCAGTTTTTCACGCCATTCGAGATTGCCCGTCTGCTGGCCACCCTGAACATGGGGTCCACGCCCCTGCCCAGTGACCGACTGACGCGCATCTGCGATCCGGCCGTCGGCGCTGGGGGGTTGCTGCTGGCATCCGCCAATCACATCTGTGAGGCCCACGGCCCGGAGGCCCTGGCGCTGGTCTCCCTCACTGGCGTCGACATCGATTGGCGTTGCGCCCGCATGTACCCCTGTCAGGTGCTTTCGACCCTGCTCGTTCACCAGCTCCAGCTTGGCGAGCTGGTTTCCTATCACGGAAACACCCTGGGCGATCCCGCCGCCTGGTCCACCTATTGCCATTACTCGCGGGCGGACCCTCCCGATGCAGGTGGCTCCCGCCGATCTCCCTGAGGTTAAGACGGCGGTGGCTGCGTCCATCGGCGGCGAGCAAATGTCAAAGACAGATACCCGCGTGTTGACAGCGCATGTGCCGGTCCCCCTGGCGAACCAGGTGGATCGGCTGGCCGGAAAACTGGAGCGGTCGCGGGCCTGGATCATGAAGCAGGCCCTT
>NZ_JBHNMF010000952.1:0-1090 GCF_048562965.1 Thiolapillus sp.
CGGGCGCAGTGTTGAATCCGGGTAGCGGTGGCAGAAACGCCGGATTTTGGCTTCCTTGAATATATCGTAACCGCCAAACACTTCGTCCGCCCCTTCTCCCGTGAGAACGACCTTGTAGTCGCTTTCCCGCACATGCCTGGACAGCAGCATGAGTGGTGCAGGAGCGGTTCTGAGAATCGTCGATTCTGTATGCCAGATCACCCGGGGGAACAGCTGACTGATATCACCGGCGGTACAGGTAACATGCGTATGCTCGGTTTCCAGGTAATTCACAAGATCCCGCTGATAGGCGCTCTCGTCAAATTCGGCGTCTTCGAAACCAATGGAAAAAGTGCGCAGGGGCGTATCCGTGAAGTTCCTGATCAGGGACGTGATCACCGATGAGTCCAGGCCGCCACTGAGATAAGCGCCCACGGGCACATCCGACCTGAGACGCAAACGTACCGAATCAATCATGCGCTCGCGAAGCTCATCGGCCCAGTCGTCGACACTGCGCCCGTCAGGAATTCCATCCTTCGGAAATTCCCAGTCCCAGTACCTGGATACACGCGGTTCTCCGCCTTCCACAATCATCAGATGCCCTGGCGGCAGGGCATACACATCTTCGAACAGACTGTGGGGTTCAAGAGTCGCCCAGAAGGTAAACACCTCTCCCAATGCCTGTGGATTCAGCCTTCGGGTGATTTCCGGTTGGGTAAAGAGGGACTTGACCTCAGAAGCGAAATACAATCGCCCTGCTGTCCTTGTATAAAACAGGGGTCGGATACCCGCTCTGTCTCTGACAAACAGCATGCGCTGCGCGTTACGATCCCACAGTGCAATTGCAAATTGTCCAACCAGGTGATTGACAAATGCATCACCAAATTCTTCATACAGGTGGACAATAACTTCCGTATCCGAGTGCGTGTAAAAGCGATGTCCCTGCGCCCGGAGCATCTGCCGCAGCTCAAGGTAGTTGAATATCTCGCCTGTCGGGTACCATGTGATTATATTCCAAAAAGGAGCTATCCTTTGTTCCGAACCCGCCAGATATTGAACGACTGGCTCACGCAAAACCTGGAGGAAGCATAACGCCATGGTTATCCATCCA
>NZ_JBHNMF010000953.1:0-1088 GCF_048562965.1 Thiolapillus sp.
AGTTGTTGCGTAGTGCTTGGTGACCAGGACGGCTGGGGCACAAATAGGTTGTCAAAGGCTGAGTCGATTTTGGGGACTGGGATGTCCCAAAATCTATCACGAGGCCGAAGACACGCTTGTCGGCTAACGACCAAGCTGTGCGGCGCAGCGTAGTTTGCGTCCGAGTGCAGCGCCTTGTTATACGTGAATTTCTATTGTACACTATTACGTACATGTACGATAATGAGGTTTATTGCCATGAAAGCTCTTAGTTACACCGCCCTTAGAAATACTCTGGCCAAAACTATGGAAAAAGTCTGCGATGATCATGAACCTATTGTTATTACACGAAAAAGTGAAGGCGCTGTTGTAATGCTTTCTCTTGAGGATTATGAATCTCTCGAAGAGACCACCTACCTGCTGCGAAGCCCAAAAAATGTTAAACGGCTCTTTGAATCTATTTCCCAGCTCGAAGAAGGTAAAGGAGTCGAAAAGGATTTGGCCGAGTGAAACTCATATTCTCGGAGCACGCCTGGAACGACTACCTTTACTGGCAAAAAACCGACAAAAAAATTCTAAAGCGCATAAACCTATTAATAAAAGATGTGCGACGTTCTCCATGTGAAGGTATCGGCAAGCCGGAACCATTAAAGCATGCTCTATCTGGCTACTGGTCGCGGCGCATCAATGATGAGCATCGCTTCGTCTACAAGGTAAGCGGTGACTCTATGTTCATCGCCCAACTCCGGTACCATTACTAACCCTCCTCACGTATAACGCCTCACATCACCTGCAGTAAAAAGCAGAGCGAGGAACGAGCGGCGCTTTTTGCTGTCCGAGTGTATGTGATTGTTATGTTTATTTTCTACTTTTTTTGTATGATTCAGAGTATATTGTTGTAATGCTATTTATATCTAAATTATGCACATCTATAAGTTGCTGTATTTTTTGATCACTAACCTCATGCAACTTATACTTTGCGAATTCCTTATACTAGAGTTTAGAGTAAGCAACATTGTTCCACCGTATATTTTCGGGTGAAATAAAGTTGCTATTTTGTTCATACTGCCCGTTAGAGCTTGTTCTATACGCTGATTGCTGCATCCTGC
>NZ_JBHNMF010000954.1:0-1084 GCF_048562965.1 Thiolapillus sp.
GTACGCATCCCAACGGGCATGCCGGGTGGCAACGATCTAGCGGCGGGGGCACAGAAAAAAGAGGCGGGTACTTTATACTGACGGTAGTGACAATAAACGGAACCAGGCTTCTGCCTTGACTGCTCAGTGAGCTGGCCCACTTGTTCCGGCAGGCGCTTCTACGTTAACTATTATTGACACTAAACGCCTTACAAGGGGATAATGTCAACCATATTTAACATACTGTGCGAAACATGCCCCAGGACACAGAAAACATACTCCGGGAACTCGGGGAACGCCTGCGTCACCGCAGATTGGCCCGCCGGGACCGGCAGAGCGATATGGCGGCGCGGATTGGCGTTTCCCGCCCGACTTATAGCAAGCTGGAAAACGGTGATCCCGGCGTGGCTGTCGGCCATTGGTTAACGGTGCTGTCAGTTATTGGTAACCCGCGTGTTTTGCTCGATACCATCCCGGTTGATCTGTTTGAGATGGCCGACCAGTCCGGGCGGCGGCGTACTGGTCGTCCCAGAAAGCGATCATGAGCGATATTCGCCGGGTTTACGTCTGGATTAGACTGCCAGGTGGCAAATCATGCCCGCTGGGTGAGATCGCCACGCAAATGGACGAGGAAGGTGGTCGCATCCAGGGGCAATTCCGGTATGCAGATGACTGGCTGGATCACCCCGATGGGTTCAATATCGATCCAGCCAATCTGGCATGGGTATCGGGTCCCCAAGATGCAGGGCGCCCCCGCGAGGGTATCCATTCCGTTTTTGAGGATGCGTTACCCGATGATTGGGGACAACAAATGATGGCGGTGATACACAATCTTTCGCGCCGCCAGATGCGTTTACCCGATTTGCTGCCGCTGATGGAATACCGAGCGCTGGGTGCACTGATGTTCAGCGATACACCGGTTATCGATGAGCCGCCGGCGTCCGCGAAGGAAGCTGCGGTGGAGATGGGGAAACAATGGTATGCCGGCATGGTCAGCGGCTTTGAGCAGGAGTTGGCTGTCCGAAACGATAAACACAGGCAGAAACTGGCTGATGTGGCATCTTCGCCTGGGGGGGCGCGGCCCAAGTTCCTGTACACGGAATCG
>NZ_JBHNMF010000955.1:0-1084 GCF_048562965.1 Thiolapillus sp.
CTTGTTGGTGTCTAGTGCCTCCTGACCGTTCACCAGGAACAGAGTGACCAATCGATCGCCATTCTCGTTGCGACCACGAATGGAACCCTGGACGATCACCTCGGGATTGTCCGGGTCGGGAAATCGTCGAGACACCGGTCCCTGTTTCAAGTCCAATACCATCTTGCCACCACAGGGAATACGCTGCCAGACTTTGACCTCTACCTCTTCTTCCTTACCCGTCTTCTTGTTCTTTCTGGTCTTGGTGATGCCATGATCATGGATACGTTCGTAACGCCCCCAACGTGCCTCCACTTCGATGCGTTCCGCCTCACCATCGACACAGAAGGTGATGCCGAAACTCGAGGGCACCAGCGACTGATTCTTGGACACGTCGATCTCGTCGCTGGTCTCAGGCTCACCCTTGCCCAGTGCTTCATCGTCCTTGGGCTGCTCCCCCCCCTTGGTTCGCTTTCCGGCGGTTGGAGGGGCTGGCTTTGCCTTCACCTCCAGATCGTCTGGAACCACATCCTCGGCCTCGTCCACAGCGCTGTTTCCCCAGTCGTTGCCCTCATCGAGTGTCTCTCGGGGCGCCAACTTACCGACCAGGTAACGATCGCGTACACTCATATCCTTGATGAGTTCATTGGGGCCGTTCGCAGGGCCGAGAAGATCGTCCATCACCGCATGTTGCAACAACTCACGAACGTAGGCCGAATCATCGATCAGAGGAATATCTGCCAGTGTCTTGCAGCAGAGTTTTGGGATGGCCTCGGCGAAATCGGTCCATTGGAGGCGGCTGATGCGACTATCGTAAGAAAGACCTACTTGTGAAGTAACCTGAGTGCTCGAAAACGATTCGAATCTATCGAAGTACAAGGCTACACAGTCCAGTTCTTGCTGGATGCGAAAAATCCTCCCAACAGCGATCATCTCGCCACCCTGGGTTGTCGAAAGTATCCAATCCCCTGGGCGAATAGCAGAATATTTACCAATCCCGCCTGAAAGATGCAATACGGCTCCAGACAAAGTCTGATCAGCATCGATTTGAACGACCCATGAAGAAGGAGTAGTCTGCTCAACCATGGGTACCCCCCCCGATCGC
>NZ_JBHNMF010000956.1:0-1084 GCF_048562965.1 Thiolapillus sp.
CGAAGGAACAGGATTGCATCGCCAATCATCACCAGGGGCATGCCCGGGTTGCTGCTGTTGCCGGTTCTGGGAAAACCGAAAACATGATCGAACTGGTCTGGCGCACCGTATCCAGAGGGACGCCGCCGGGTCGGATTCTTGTCATCCTGTTCAATCGTGATGCCACCAATGATTTCGACGTGCGTCTGACCCGGCGCTTCTCCCAGGAAGAGGTAAACCGGGAAAGCCTTCGGGTGCGCACCTTCCATGCCCTCGGCAAAAGTATCTGCGAGCTATTCGAGAAAAAGAAGCTGTTGCGGAACAAGAGTCTGGAAACCCGTGGCTGGGTAATGGACAGCATGGCCAGGGCCACATTGAAAGAGGCCGTCGGGCGGGTGACAAACCGGTTTCAGGGTGATTCTGCTGATTTGAAGGACGAGTTTACGAGCTTTATCGACATAGTAAAAGCCGACATTCTTCCTGCGGAAGATGTCTTCGATAAAACCAGTGTCCAACCGACCCTGAAATCCCTGTTCCTGCAAGCCTTCGCGTTGTTCGAGGAGGAACGGGAACGGCAGAACATTCGGTTTTTCACGGATTTGATCGCCGACCCGGTTTACCTCATGTACCACCAGCCCAAAATGCGTGAATTCATCGAAGACCGGGTGGATCTGATTATTTGCGATGAAGCCCAGGACATGAATCCCGTTCAGCAGAAGCTGGTCGAATACATTGCGGGAACCCGGGCCAACGTGGTAGCCGTAGGTGATATCGACCAGTGCATTTATGAGTGGCGCGGCGCCGATCCGCGGCATCTGCTCACCGAATTTAGCCGCCATTATCATCCCGTGACAAATTATCAGTTGTCCCATACCTTTCGATATGGGCACAAGCTGTCGCTGATGGCCAACCACCTCATCCAGCACAATTTACTTCGGGAGGATACTTTTTGCGTGTCCCACGAATCCTGCCCGAAGACCGATGTCTCACTGCGTTGGCAGCGCCATGACAAGCTGGGGCGCAGTGTCATGCAGCAGATTGCGGATCAATGGATCGAAGATGGAAACGACTGGGGTGACCTTGCCGTGTTGGTACGTGACAATGC
>NZ_JBHNMF010000957.1:0-1084 GCF_048562965.1 Thiolapillus sp.
GACTTACGATTATGACCCAAGAACCTGCAGCCCTGTTCCATAGCCACTTTCACGAGCCCTGTTCCATGAAAACGATAACCCAAATCATCGTATTGTCCCTGCTGTTGCCGTTGTTTGGCTGCTCAACAAACCTGTCCATGAAAAACAATGAACTCGGCCCGCCGGTTTCCGTTCCAGCGCCTGTTACAGCAGAAGCTTTGCTTGAATTAGAAAAACGTCGCGCGATACATTCGAGGTATGCTTCTGATACATACCGGCACGATTTTTTCGAAACCAGCCAATTCGTTTATACCGCTACACGAAAACCCTATGTGCTGGGTTTTGCCCGTCAATATGCCGCCAGTCATCCTGACTGGTCGCGGGTGACCAACAATGTTCTGGATGTCGCCAATATCGGCATGCACTTGTTCAGCAGCGGGCCGGCTCTGGGACCGCTGTGGCTGACCCTGGTTGACATCGATTCGCATGTTATCCAGAAATCAGAGGAAGGTAAAACCATGCACATGCCGTCGTTGACGGTTTACACACCTTATCCTGACCTGAATCATTTGCCGGTGGATGAAGCGCTGGTTGAGGGTACGCGGCGGCTGGGTGAGCAATTGGTGAGCACGGAACTGTGTCATTACCATACTTATTCGCGGTTGGGTGCTTATGGCTGGTTTATCCCCAACACCGTACATCGGCGGGCACTCATGTGCGGCCGGCCCAACCCCACCGTGCCCAGCGCCGCGGAGTTCGGCAATGCCTGGATTGAAACGCTCGTGCTTGATGAGAAAAATCCACTAAGCCGGCTGTTTGGTGTTGGTACTGTCGTGTCGACTTTTTTCTGGCTGCCGGAATGGACCAATTATTGGGGAGAAATCCAGCAAGCTTTCTATGATTATGTCTGGGAAGGCCCTGAATTCACAGCGGCTGTTGATGGTTTCAAGGTGCTGAAAACCGTGATGCCCGATGATGCTTATGCAGTTATCACCGGACCGGACGGTGAGGGCAACTGGCGGGTGTTTGTCGCCCACCAGGATGTCATGGTGGCCTACCCGCCGCCCTGGGCGACCATCAAAAAGCCGCCGGAACAAGCCGCTCA
>NZ_JBHNMF010000958.1:0-1081 GCF_048562965.1 Thiolapillus sp.
TCTTAGTGGGGTAGCGAGCATGGCAAAGAATATCATCCAATTTCAAAAAGGTCTCAGTTTGCCGAAATTTCTGGAAAAGTATGGTACGGAAGAACAGTGCTACTCGGCGCTGTTTCATCTGAGGTGGCCAGATGGATTTGTTTGCCCCGAGTGTGGCAACAAGACCTATTGCGAGATCAAAAGTCGTAAGGTCTATCAATGTCATCGCTGTCACCGACAAACTTCATTGACGAGCGGTACAATCTTTGCGGCTACCAAGGTACCGCTAACGAAATGGTTTCTGGCCATCTATTTGCTCACACAGAGAAAAACCAGCGTATCTGCGCTGCAATTGAAGCGGGATATTGGCGTCAGCTATAACACGGCATGGAAAATGAAGCACAAGCTGATGCAAGTGATGCTGGAGCGTGAGAAAGGAAAAAAGCTCAGTGGCCGTATTGAGATAGATGATGCATATATCGGTGGTGAGCGTCCAGGAAAGCCTGGGCGTGGCGCTGCACATAAGGCTCCGTTTATTGCCGTCGTTGAAACGGAAGGGGAAGAACATCGCCCTCAGCGGATGCAATTGCGGACAGTCAGTGGGTTTCGCAGTGCTGAAATCGAACGCTATGCAAAGACCAGTCTGGAGGTTGGAAGCATTGTGGTCAGCGATGGCTTGGCTTGTTTCAAAGCAGTGGAAAAGGCAGGATGCCATCATATTCCTTTCGCCTCCGAAGGTGGGCGTAAAGGGGTTGAACACCCATCCTTCAAATGGGTGAATACCCTGCTGGGCAACGTAAAAAATGCAATAACGGGAACCTTTCATTCTGTGAGCCTCAAGCATCTTCCCAGGTATCTTGCAGAGTTTGAGTATCGGTTCAACCGGCGGTATCGATTGGATGACATGATTGAGCGACCCGCCTACGTTGGCCTCAGGACGCCTCCCATGCCGTATCGTTTCTTACGAATGGCTGAGATTGGTGGGTAATCAAGTAAGTTAATGACATTGATGTTAGTGTGACAATCAACCCGTGAGGCGTTGAAATAGTGAATAGTCCCCAAAAGAAAACAACCAGAAAAAAAACAATCGCAACAAAAAAAC
>NZ_JBHNMF010000959.1:0-1081 GCF_048562965.1 Thiolapillus sp.
TTATACGGAAACCATGATGCCGTCCGGGAAAAGCGGCCTCATCAATGCGGGCAATCCGCAAACCTGTACGGTACGTGACCAACGCTCAGCACAGCGCGTGGGTACCTGCGATATTGGAGCTGTGGAGTATGGCGGTAGCGTGTCACGGACGTTGACAGTAACCAACGATGAGAGCTCAGGCAGTGGATCACTCAGGGCAATCCTAACGGAGGCCAATGACGGTGACACGATTATTTTTGATCCATCGCTTAAAAATCATACCATCTTTATGCTGGGTTCCGGCCACGCCCCCGGACCTATCACCCTTGATAAAAGCGTCGTCATTAACGGTGACGTTGATGGCGACCGCAAACCCGATATCATTCTCAGTGGAACAGGTGACCACAACACGCCCGCGCGATTGCTGATCGTTAATCAGGGAGAAACGGTAACCCTGGAGGGGCTCAAACTTGTGCACGGCTTTGCTGACCATGGGGGCGCCATCTGGAACCACGGCACGCTGACGATCAATTACTGCCAGTTGAGCTACAACACGGCAAAAGACGGGTATGACGTAAGCGGCTTTGGTGGTGCAATCTACAACGACTCAAGCGGCACATTGACAATCAATAACACGACGCTGGATCACAATACAGCAATGTCAGCCGGTGGAGCGATCCAAAACTTTAAGGGTAAGGTGATGCTCATGAACGTCACGTTGTCAGACAATGCTGGCGACTCCAGCAATGAGGACGTGGGGGCTGCACTGGATAACATGGGGGGGAGTATGACGCTCAAAAACACTACCCTGTATAGAACGACGGGTAATGGCATTGGTACTTACGGGAGCAACGAGTTCGCTTCGGATACCACGTTGATCAATACGGTTATAGCAGGATCGTCTGAAAACAACTGTGCAGGATATGACGGCACTTATCATGTAGCCGGCAATAATTGGTTCGATGATAATACCTGCGGGAGCAGCAGCAGTTCCGGTGATCCCAAACTGGGTGGTCCGTTGAGCACTGACAGCGGGTGGGCGCTGAATATGCCTGCCAGTAACTCCGGTCTCATTGATGCGGGTGACGATGATACCTGTCTG
>NZ_JBHNMF010000960.1:0-1078 GCF_048562965.1 Thiolapillus sp.
GCTGGGGCACCAATAGGTTGTCAAAGGCTGAGTCGATTTTGGGGACTGGGATGTCCCAAAATCTATCACGAGGTCGAAGACACACTTGACCACAGAAAGACGGCATCAGCGCCTTGACCGGCGGACGCCAGATAACGTGTATTATGAGGCGACTGCCAGAAAGGTGATCTGAACCGGGAAAGCACTTATCATGCTGCCCAATAATTGGGGTCCACATTTGAGGCTTCACACGAATCTACGAAGAACCTGTATTAATAAGCAGCGAGGAAAAGATGAAAACAGTGTTTTTAATGCTGGGTCTCCTTGGGTTGGCGGCCTGTTCAGAGCGGCCCGAGACGGTCACGATGCCCAAAGTAAACAATGAAAATTGCCGGCATGAGAACGTGATGAAAATGGAGCCGGAAGCGCTGAGGCAGAAATTTGCATCTTTATGCCTTCGAAGAAGCGCCATAAAGCCCAGTGATAAGCCGAAAACCTGGGGGCCTGGCGACATTTGATGTGAGCGACAATGAAACGGTGACGTCGTATGAATGGAAGAACCAATAAGCGCAAACAGCTCTTTGTTGCCATTACCATGCTGGGACTGCTTCTGTGCTCGGCAGAGGCATTTTCAGCAATCAACAACGCCGGCATCATGGATACGGTATTGAACCGATTTAAAACCAATGCGAGCTTGTGGGCAAGCATTATTGAGTCTGTCGCTACACGTCTGTTTTGGACACTGGCGCTGATCTCAATGGTGTGGACGTTCGGCATGATGGCACTGAGGAAAGCCGACATCGGCGAGTTCTTCGCTAAATTGATTCGATTTACGGTACTAGAGTTTAGAGTCTAGAGTTTAGAGTTTCAGAGGAGAAAAACCACTAAAAATCTCAAAAAACAGTTGACATAGCAAGGCGCTGCCTCTCAGAAGAGAAATCAACACAAACTTCTGGAGGCCGCTATGGACGCGAAAGAATATAGCCGTATCCCCCGCGAACTGTGTTATTGGATAACATTTTTGGCTCCTCAGCAGAATTTGTGGGTAGCAGAGGTGGGTTTGAGGCAAATGATCAGGTCTGTCCTGTCGGGGTAGAGC
>NZ_JBHNMF010000961.1:0-1072 GCF_048562965.1 Thiolapillus sp.
GGATGGAGGAATTTATAGGTGATATGGCCTGCCGAGCAGACATGGATCCAGTGGTTCTTGCGGTCCACCCGCAATGAGGTCTCGTCCACATGCATGGCCGGCATCTGCAGGAGTTGCTCATGTGCGCAATCATCAGGAGCAGTTGCAGGTCTATCTGTCAGATCCCGATGTGCCCATCGACACCAATCACCTGGAAAGGGCCTTGCGGGTCATTCCCATGGGCCGGAAGAACTGGCTGTTCTGTTGGACAGAGGTCGGCGCCCAACAGGTGGGTATTATCCAGAGTCTGCTGACCACCTGCCGCTTGCAGGGCATCAATCCTTATACCTATCTGGTGGATGTGCTCATGCGTATTGATTTACATCCAGCCAGTGAAGTTCTCGATCTGACTCCGAGGGTATGGAAAGACAAGTTTGCTGACAACCCCCTCAAATCAGATTTGGCTATGGTGCGTCAATAACGGCTTGGAATGACCGCTTACCTGTATTCCATCAGCGGCAGCAAATCGGGTAAACGCATCTGGCGGCGCAAAAGACCGTGTATCACCGCCATCATTTATCTTCCCCAACCATCGGGTAGCACATCCTCAAAAACAGAATGGATACCCTCGGCGGCGCGCCCTGCATCTTGGGGTCCCGATACCCATGCCAGATTGGCTGGATCGATGTTGAACCCGCCGGGGTGATCCAGCCAATCATCTGCATACCGGAATTGCCACTGGATGCGACCACCTTCCTCGTCCATTTGCGTGGCGACCTCACCCAGCGGGCATGATTTGCCATCTGGCAGTCTAATCCAGACGTAAACTCGGCAAATACCGCTCATGATCGCTTTCTGCCGCTACCAGTCATGGAGAGCGAAGCGAAGGCTGGTAGTCCCCAGTAGCCGCGAGGCCGCACTATTTTCCCGGCGTGCCTTGCGCCAGAGGGAAAACAAAGTAGGCCTCCGAATGCGGCGTCCAGTCATATGGGAGCCAAGTACGGAGCAGCAACGAGCTTGCGAAGTTGTTGCGTAGTGCTTGGTGACCAGGACGGCTGGGGCACAAATAGGTTGTCAAAGGCCGAGTCGATTT
>NZ_JBHNMF010000962.1:0-1071 GCF_048562965.1 Thiolapillus sp.
TAGAGGCTGGTGCGTCGAAGAAGAAAGCCTGTAGTGAACTGGAGATCAGTTCGCGCACCTATAGGCGCTGGACCCAGTGCGGCAGTGTCAAAGCCGATGGCCGCCCAGACGCAGAACGCCAGGCGCCTGCGAACAAGCTGATGCCAGAGGAACGACAACAGATTTCATCGCGCAGTATGGAGGGGCTCTGATTTCTAAGCTGCCTGTGCGGCAGTGAACGCCTATTCGGCAGTCCTCCAACCACCTGCCGCCCTTCTAAGCTGCCTGTGCGGCAGTGAACTAGCAAGGGCGATTCTGATAGAGCGCGTGGAACTTCTAAGCTGCCTGTGCGGCAGTGAACAATTCGCTCACCTCCTTACCCTATCGACGAGACTTCTAAGCTGCCTGTGCGGCAGTGAACAAGAAGGCGCCCGGGGAACACTAGTCTTAGGGCCTCGGAAAAAATAAATTACCCCAAATCAGGTGCTGATTACGGCCCCAGAATGTTTTAAAATACAGTCATGTTGATGACGAAGAGAAACCAAATGTAAAGGAGTCGTTATTGTGGAAAAACACCGCCAGCGCGCTAGTCGGCTCAGCGCGGCGCATGTTTATGGCGGAGGTTGTTGAGTTGCTTGGCTGGGGTGGTCAACGTTACGTTGAAAAGACTTTCGGCTGGGACAGAAAAACGATTCGTAAGGGACAGCAAGAAAGGGATGCAGGAGAACCCGCATTGGATGGACGTTGCCGCTCTGGTCGCAAGAAGGCGGAAGAACACTGTCCCCGGTTGCTGGACGATATCGTCGACATTCTCGACACCACAGGGCAAACCGACCCCACCTTCAGAAGCACTCGAATTTATACGCCAATCACCGCCAGGGAGGTCCGGCGCCGACTACTGGAACAAAAAGGCTACACGGACGGCCAGTTGATCGGTGAGAGGAGTTTGCGAACGAAGCTCAATATGCTGAGCTACCGGCCACAACGTATCCGCAAATGCAAGCCACACAAACGTCTGCCAGAAACTGACGCCATCTTTGAAGAAATTCATCGGGTGAATGCTCAAGCTGATGAACAGCCGGGAGTATTACG
>NZ_JBHNMF010000963.1:0-1069 GCF_048562965.1 Thiolapillus sp.
CTCATGTACTTTCCCCACATTCATATTCTGTCGATATGCAATACGCCTGGTACTTCTCGCCCTACAACGGTTACTTGGGTTGGGAGAACAAGAATACCAATAACTTCTATGTCTGGCCCGGTCGTTACGGGTTATCGGGGCGCGATGGGGCATTCGGAGAGTATCTTCGGAAGCAGTTTGGTATTCCCCAGTAGGCGCGAGGCCGCACTGCTTACCCGTCGTGCGCATAGCGCCAGAGGGGAAGCACCAAAGCAGGCCTCCGAATGCGGCGTCCAGTCTCATATGGGAGCCAAGTACGGCTGGGGCACAAATGGGTTGTCAAAGGCCGAGTCGATTTTGGGGACTGGGATGTCCCAAAATCTATCATGAGGTCGAAGACACACTTGGTTGTTCGGTGGTTTGTTGATTCAGCATGGTCTTGTCCTCCTCAGTGGTAGTAATCGGCGCCACGCACGTTGCCGTGCAGGGGCAGTTCTTCCTGGGTGCCAACCTCCTCCTCGGGCGGTAGCTGATCCAGGCCTTGCTTGGGGATGGAAGTGATGCTGTGATAGCGGGCCGAACGGATCATCAGGGCCCGCTCACAGGCTACCTCCAGGCGCGTTCGGTCATAGCGTTTAGCCAGGTTGAGCAGCCCCAGGCAGGCGCGGTAGCCGTGCTCGGGATGAGGCCGATTCTCAAGTTGCTGCTTGACCACCTGGGCGGCACAGGGGCCGATGTCGGCAGCCCAGTTCAGGAAGCGTCCCGGCGACCACTCCCGGTGCGCCTGATGGGATTTGGGCATGTGTGCGGTCAGTGTGGAGAAGCGTCCCGAGCCGTGCCGGGGATGGGACGCCACCCGCTTGCCCTTTGCATCACCTCGACGGTGGTGGCGGTGATGCGCAGCTCCAGGGGTTTTCCCACCAGTGCATGGGGGACACTGTAGAAGCGCTTGTCCACCGCCACGTGGTAGTCGATACCGGGTTTGGCATGGCGCCATTCGGCATATTCGTAGTCGTCCTGGGGCAATGGCTTGAGGACCGGTCGATCCAGGGTCTCGTACAGGTCCTGGCGGCTCTCGCGGCGGCCCTGG
>NZ_JBHNMF010000964.1:0-1068 GCF_048562965.1 Thiolapillus sp.
AGAACGCAGATTTTTACTGCACTGCCTTTGTGTCCTCCTTTGCCGATGGCAATATAGAAGTCTTTTCCTGTCAGGACGATGGGCTTTGTCTTGGCGCCTGCCGCGATTTGAGGGGAATGCCAGGCTATGAATCCTGCTACCAGAATAGCGCCACTGATCAACATGAACACAATGGCCGCAAACAAGGCGCGTAGGAAGCCCCGGTTGCTGTTGCTGGGTCTGAATTTTTCGATTGCGGACATGCTGCTGAAAAAAGGCACTTCCCTGCCCTGTTTGGGTTGAGGCTATTATAGACGATCGGAAGTCATGGCCGGGCGATGTTTCCCACTGCTGTATCTATTGCGATAGAGGTGGGGGAGGGGGAGGGGGAGGGGGAGGGTCGGACTGAAGTCCGACTTACATGCTACCGAGGTCAAGTACCCCCTCTCCTTAAGCCTCTCGGAGGGGATCAGAATATTCCTACAAGCTGCTCGGAAGAATACTCTACCCTGAACATGAGTTGATGGGTAGCATATACCCATCGCTACAGACCGTTGCTCATTGTGAGCTCGCAAGCAGGGAAGTTTGCAGGACAGGGATGTCCCGGTCTGCTCGCGAGTGAAAAGCCTTGGCCAGAAGGACGCTGGCCAGGGCTATTCTTTGCGCTGTGCCTTGGGAGCAACTTTGAAGGGCGCTCTTTGTTCCCCTCTCCCCAGCCCTCTGCCTGAGGGAGTGCGGACTTTCCGCTCTCCCTGGGGCTTTCACTGGGGAGTGGCAGCATTGGCTTGAATGGGGATGTGGCTTGCCCTGTAATAAACCTAGCCCGGAAATTTCACCGCCCCACTGGAAATAGGCCTCTTTTTGTTGCATAAAGTAAGGGTTACCAATCACTTACCAGCAACAAAACAAAGAGGCCTATGAATACAGAGTGTAAACCAGAACAGCTGGAATTTCAGTCCCTGGGTCGGCGCGAGGTGATCGGTCGATTTGACGGCGGACGTATCACGTCAGACGGTGGCGGATTGCTGCTGCGCGAGGTGGATCAGCGCATCGGGCTGCTGGATCGCCTGGCTGGTTGCTTCACCGATC
>NZ_JBHNMF010000965.1:0-1067 GCF_048562965.1 Thiolapillus sp.
TTGTTGCGTAGTGCTTGGTGACCAGGACGGCTGGGGCACCAATAGGTTGTCAAAGGCCGAGTCGATTTTGGGGACTGGGATGTCCCAAAATCTATCACGAGGCCGAAGACACGCTTGAAGGCAAAAAAGATCCTCAGCAGGATCATCAGGTTCAAAGTAATAGAAAGTAATAGGGGGCAGACCACGTTTTTTTCAATAATAGGGGACAGACCACGGTTTTTTGTGCTCTGCTTCAGCCTGATCCCCATTAACCAACAGTTGACCATGCAACGACGCCCAAGGATCGTTTTGCCAGGTGTTCCGCTGCACTTGATCCAGCGGGGAAACAATCGGCAGGCGTGTTTCTTTACGGAGGATGATTACCGGTACTATCTGGAGTGGTTGATTACCTATGCCAAGGATGCCGGGTGTGCGGTACATGCCTATGTGCTGATGACCAATCACGTCCATCTGTTGCTTACGCCCACAACCGCCAGTGGCGCGGGTGAATTGGTGAAGCGATTGGGGCAGCGGTATGTCCAATACGTCAATCGGACGTACCGGCGCAGCGGGACCTTGTGGGAGGGGCGCTTCCGCTCGTGTCTGACGCAGGAGGATTCCTATGTGTTTGTTGTGGTCAACTCCAACCGGACACCTGGCTAAGCACGTTGCTCAAATTCGATGGGTGTCAGGTCACCCAATGTCGTATGCAGACGATCTGAGTTGTAGTACGCGATATAAGCTCTCACGTCGTCCACAGCTGCTTCCCGGGTCGGATACATATTGCCAGTCAGCCATTCCCGCTTCAGGCTGTTGAAGAAGCGCTCCGTCGACGCTGTTTTCCCCCAATTCCTGGTCAGTTTTGCACGCTGATTAACAACCTTAAACGGAAAGAGATGTAATGCCGTTTTGAAAAATTTCTCTCGATTAGCAGCATTTTCTGAACATGGTATTTCCCGCGGGTTGTAAGTAAGCGCCCAAGAATCCACACCTGTTTTCCCCACCTGACCCTGTGCAGACTTTCTCCTGGAATTTCACGACATAGGAGAAATCGATGGACATGTCTGATGCCACCGAAGGTGCGCCGT
>NZ_JBHNMF010000966.1:0-1067 GCF_048562965.1 Thiolapillus sp.
AATAAACACTCGTTATATTTACGTAGATAAGTTCACGCTATTTCTTTGCGGATAACCAGTGGTTGTCGATGATTTATGGGGTGATTGCAGCTTGTAAAGAATACGGTGGTTTTCTTTACTCGGTAGTAAGCAAGAGATTTTATGGTATAGTATTCAAAGGTATTACCTTTTGATATTGAGGCGGCAAAATGGCAACATCAGTAAAACTTGATGATGATCTGAAAAGCCGGATCCAGCACTTAGCTGAAGTGCGGCATCGTTCATCGCACTGGATCATGCGCGAAGCGATTCGAGACTATGTTGAGCGTGAGGAAAAACGAGAATCTTTCAAACAGGATGCGCTGCGCGCCTGGGAAGCCTACCAGGAAAACGGACTGCATCTGACGCTTGAAGAAGCTGACGCATGGCTGGCGAAGCTTGAAGCGGGCGAAGATGCGGAGCTGCCTAAGTGCCACATCTGATCTGGTCTCCGCCAGCTCTCGCTGACGTACAGCGACTCTATCGCTTTCTTGCCCTGAAAGATGAAGGCGCGGCTCGACGTGCCATCAAAACAATACGGGCAGGCGTGAAAATACTGGCACACCAGCCAGAGGCAGGACGTCCAGTTGAAGATATGGAACCAGTGTTTCGGGAATGGCTGATCGATTTCGGAAGTAGTGGCTATATCGCGTTGTATCGCTTCGATGGTGAAACCGCAACGATTCTTGCCGTGAGACATCAAAAAGAAGCCGGATACTAAAGATTAAGAAAGAAGTCAATCGCTACCGCACCAACTCCCACCTATTTATCGCCATCCAACTTTGTGCTGTGCGCCTGTATGGACTAGCGGGGGCATTTGAACAGAAACTTACGGTCTCCGGGTTTTGCGTGAGCCAGTCATTCAATATCTGGCGGGTTCGGAACAAAGGATAGCTCCTTTTTGGAATATAATCACACGGGATTCGACATGTCTTTTTCAACAGCCTGTTAAATGCTTCAAAAGCGGGTTGCTTTGCTGGCTCAAAGAAAATGCTCATATTCTTCCGGCAATATATTCAAAAGTGCTTCTTCCGTAATCGAATACAGAT
>NZ_JBHNMF010000967.1:0-1066 GCF_048562965.1 Thiolapillus sp.
CCTTGATTTTGATTACAACCATACTAACTCTGGAGGGGATGATTTAATTATCACCTCACCCCAGTCCCCCGACAGGTGGTATCCATCCGAAGACAATTGAAAGAAATCAATATTTCCATAGCTAAAGTTGTTCGTGCCAATCGCCGGTTAAGTTCCAAACAAAATGCAGCACTACACTAGCAACATTTTAATGAGCGCATCAATTTAGTTATTGCGAAAGTATCATCATCATTATTATCTTCACCAACGAGGGACCAATAGTCAATTAATGGCTTGTATAACTCAATACGAGCACATAGTAACCTTGCAACTTTCCCCCATATATCTTTGTTAATTGATTTAATATAAGCAAGATTTTCTAATGATCCAATAATCAAAGCCATTAACGCAAATTTTTTATCATCACTAAGAGGTTTATTTTCATAAAAAGAAATAAACTCATTTATTCTATTAGAATCAGCTAGTTCAATTTCCCAGTCTTGCTCACGCCCTGTTGAAGGCAACACAAGCTCCCTATTCAAATATTCTATTGCTTCATTAGTTATAATATGAGTTGTATTCATATACATAGCCCTAATATTTTCTAAGGCTCAGGATAAGCAGTTTTCACTCCTTTTCCTCCAGGAACAAGCCGAATAGATGAAGGCTTCGAAAATGTGCCGCCAGGATTAATAATCCTGGCAGGGAAATTTTTTGGTAGTGGTAGTGACACTGCACCATTACCAATCTTATCCAGATTGTCCTGGATAAACCTTGCGGCAGCTTGATTGTCAAGAAATTGACCTTGAGCTTGTCCCGATCCTCTAGCCCTGTTTATAAGAAACTCTGTCGCATCTTCTCCATGCCTCGTAAAGGTGTGTCCAAACCTTACCTTACCTAGCTCGATCACATCCTTTACAAAAATACCTCCAATCTTAATAAGCCTAGTTATGCCCGCATAAGGAACCAGCGTAGTTGCAGCATCAAGTCCAGCTGCTTGCAAAGGCGTCATTTCCCTTCCCAGAGTATCCGCATTTCCATGGCACGTGCCTATACAATCATACTGTTGGCTGTAGCTGTGCGCCCA
>NZ_JBHNMF010000968.1:0-1064 GCF_048562965.1 Thiolapillus sp.
CAAGCAGCCAGAGCACGAGCCAGAGGCTATCGAAACAACCGAACTTTTATAACTATGATCTACATGATTGCCAGCCCGGCGGGTTCCATACTGAAATCCATATGAAACGTCGAAGAGCCACTGCCATGGTGTCGTGCGTTTATTCTGTTATTTCAATACGCTAAGGTGCAAAAAGCTCTTGTAACAAGTTAAGTGTTTTTGCCTGAGTGCTTTTATTGATTACTCCCAGTTTTTTTACAAGCCTCCACTTGTCAACAGTGCGGATTTGATCAAGAACGATCTGTCCTTTTTTCCCTTTAAAGGAACAGGCAATTCTTGTTGGGTAATTTCTCCCTTTTGTTGTCATGGGAGCCACGATAACAGTTGATATATGATGATTCATTTCGTTTGGTGAAATGACAAGGCATGGTCTGGTCTTTTGTATTTCATGCCCAACTGTTGGATCAAGGTTGACAAGAAATACTTCGAAACGATTTACTTCCATTCCCATTCTTCCTGTTCCCAGCGACTTTCTGGAAACTCTATCAACCTGTCATCTCCATTCTTCGCCATTGACTTGAAGGCTTTTTCCCAGTTTTTTCTGGACTGGGTGATTGGCTTGATGATGAGTTCATTGTCGTGTACCTCTATTTCAACTTCTCCACTGAGGCCGCACTGTTCCAGTATGGGTTTTGGGATTCTGAGTCCCTGGGAATTGCCAATTTGGATAATCGAAGCTTTCATGGTTGCCACCTGCCAGTTGACCTTATAAGTATATTGTAATTACATTACCGGGTAATGTCAATTTTAATTTTAGACGAACAATGACCAATCCAACCCGCCCGCCGTGCAGCTGCCGATAAACGTAATTGACGGCTACCAGCTTGAATCTACGCCATAATTCGCCGACGAGTTGCAGGTCAGTTGAAGTGCTATATTATGCGATTTCCCTTATATTTTCGTTAGTTACTAGAGTTTAGAGTAAGCAACATTGTTCCACCGTATATTTTCGGGTGAAATAAAGTTGCTATTTTGTTCATACTGCCCGTTAGAGCTTGTTCTATACGCTGATTGCTGCATCCTGC
>NZ_JBHNMF010000969.1:0-1063 GCF_048562965.1 Thiolapillus sp.
GATGATTCCGAACCGGATGATGCTGACGCCGGCAACGGTGGCGACCCAAAAGGGGCAGGCCAATTGGCCATTGACCCTTCCGCTGAAGGGCCGGTCGATGACGACCTCGGCCAGGCATTGGAAGCGCTGCTCAATGAGCACGCCGAAAATGATGGCGAGGACACGACCGGCTGGTCCGGGGAAATGGCCGAGGTGGTGGAGCACCCGCGGGTGCTTACCAACAATCCGTTCGATCCTGAACGGGTCGTCCACGAGACCGCGGCAGTACAGCGGACCCTGGCCCAGGTCTTCCAGGCCCAGAAGCGGGTCGAAGTGGCGCACAGCAGCAGAGGGCGCCGCATCAACCCCCGCCGGCTCAGCCGGGTGGCCATGGGCAAGGCCGACATCTTCCGTCATAAGCATCGCCAGGAGGCGATCAACACGGCGGTCGAGGTGCTGGTCGATGCCTCAGAATCCATGATGTGGGGTGATGACCTGCTCACCCCGGCAAAGGAGTCAGCACTGGCGCTGGCGCAGGCCATCGAAAACCTGCCGGGTTGCAGCTGCGGCGTATTGATGTTCCCGTCCTGGACGGACAACGGCGAGATCGCCGTGTTGGGGGTAAAAGCGCCGGAAGAGCGCGTATCGGCCACGCTGCAGCAGGGGCGCTGGGAGTTTGGCGCCTACGGCGGTACCCCCTTGGCCCAAAGCCTGTGGCCCTGTGCGATCCGACTAGCCACGCGGCTGGAAGAGCGCAAGGTGCTCATTGTCCTCACGGACGGTGACCCCAACGACTCGGTGGCGGCCATGGAGATGCTGGAGCGTATTCGTGCCTCCGGCATCGAAACGGTGGGCATCGGGATTCAAACCATGGCCGTAGAAAGCCTGTTTCCCGAGCACCGGGTGATCAATGACGTCGCCGAACTTGGTGAAGCCTTGTTTGATCTCATGATCAACAAGCTGCACCTGAAAACGGCGTAATCCCATTACCGGGACGCACCCCCCATTCGGGGGTGTTTCCCGGTTTCTTTTTCTATTCTTTCCAGAGTTGAAATTCGGTTGGTCATGGTCTAGAATGAGCCAT
>NZ_JBHNMF010000970.1:0-1062 GCF_048562965.1 Thiolapillus sp.
GAAGGCCCGGTGATGCTGTTTCTGACCACCACGGCCATCGACATTGATGAAGAGCTGCTCAATCGTTGTGTGGTGTTGAGTATCAACGAAAGCCGCGAGCAGACCGCCGCGATCCAGCAACGCCAGCGCCAGGCCAGAACCCTGTCTGGTCTGCTGGCCAGAAATGAATCTGAACACATTATCCAGCAGCACCAGAACGCCCAACGGTTGCTGAGACCGTTGGCCGTGGTCAATCCCTATGCCGAACAACTGGCCTTTGCCGACAGTCGCACAAGAACCCGGCGAGACCATGAAAAATACCTGACGCTGATCGACAGTATTACCTTGTTGTATCAGTACCAGCGTGACATCAAAACCATCGACAGGGACGGTCAGGTTATCGAATACGTTGAAGCCACCCTGGACGATATTGCCCTGGCCAATCAACTGGCCCATGACATTCTTGGCCACTCACTGGACGAGTTGCCGCCACCGACGCGGCAACTGTTGCAACACCTGCATACATTAGTTGCCAACAGGATCAAGGCTGTGTCGGGTACCATGTGATTATATTCCAAAAAGGAGCTATCCTTTGTTCCGAACCCGCCAGATATTGAACGACTGGCTCACGCAAAACCTGGAGGAAGCATAACGCCATGGTTATCCATCCACAAGCCCGTACAACACCAAAGCTGCGTGCTGAGATCAAGGCTCAACGTGATCGTAAGCAGGTGGATCTTGCCAAGCAA
Source organism: Thiolapillus sp. (assembly GCF_048562965.1). Lineage (NCBI taxonomy): Bacteria > Pseudomonadati > Pseudomonadota > Gammaproteobacteria > Chromatiales > Sedimenticolaceae > Thiolapillus > Thiolapillus sp. Next base: position 729 of record NZ_JBHNMF010000970.1, read on the forward strand.
TACAATGTTACACCACAGACTATCCGGAAATGGCAAAACCGGGATGAGTTCACCGACAAAAGCCATCGTCCTCATCGCCTGCAAACCAAACTCAGCGAACACCAGGAAATGCTGGTGGTCGAGTTGCGCAAGCTGCTGTTATTGCCTCTGGATGATCTGTTGGTCATTGTCCGAGAATTCATCCACCCAGAGGCTACCCGCTCAGGCATCCACCGCTGCCAGCCATGGAGAGCGAAGCGAAGGCTGGTAGACCCCAGTAGCCGCGAGGCCGCACTGTTTTCCCGGCGTGCCTTGCGCCAGAGGGAAAACAAAGTAGGCATCCGAACGCGGCGTC
>NZ_JBHNMF010000971.1:0-1058 GCF_048562965.1 Thiolapillus sp.
AGGCTATGCTATTCGGAGCACCCTCAAACCGGCGGGTTACTTTTTCTGCGTGGAGGTTGAATCTGCTTCTGGTAAGCGCTATATTAATAACAACACACCCGCCAAGCCTATGCCAACCATGGTTGGTATGCTCAAATCGTGCGGGTTTTTTATTGCCTGGAGACAGGCATGAGGCCCTTCGAAAAACCGCCGCTGGCTGTCGAAGAGCAGCTTCAATTGCTCAAGGGTCGCGGCCTCGCCATTCGAGACGACGAAAGAGCCGCTGCGCTGCTGGAAGTCGTTAGCCTGTTCCGCCTAAGCCCCTACATGCGCCCTTTTCAGCACGCCGGAAACCCGGATCACAGGTTTTTGGAAGGTGCCACGCTGGCGGACATCGTCACCCTCTATCGGTTCGACCGGGAATTGCGCAACCTAGTCATGGATGCCTTGGAACGAGTAGAGGTGGCGGTTCGCGCTTGTATCGGAAATACCATGGCAATCCGGTACGACGATGCTCACTGGTATTTGCAGCGAACCCATTTCAAACATCACTTCGACCACTCACGTCTTCACTCACGTCTTCTTGGTGAGCTGAAACAGAAGCTGGAGCGCGAGCGGGAGCACTTTGCCAAAGAGGTAGGCTGCATCAGGCGCAGCCGAGCCCGTGAATCCCTCAAGAGCCAACGCATCGAGCGGCGCCTGCGGGACAACTATTTCCGCTACTACGGCCAGACTTACGATCCCCCGGAGCTTCCTCCATCTTGGGCTGTGCTGGAGGAATTGAGCTTGGGACTGATCTCCCGCCTCTACCAGGGCATTGCCCGTGACGCCGATCGGAAGCAGATCGCCAAGCGTTTCAACCTGCCGCAGGAAGTACTCGGCTCTTGGCTCCATACTCTCAGTTGCGCCCACCACGCCCGCCTGTGGAACCGGGAACTGGCAATCCCGCCCCGATTGCCTAAAAGCCCGGATTGGCATTGGTCGCAGACTTCACCCCACCAGCCTCATCCAGAACGGCGATTGTTCGTCGTACTGCTCATGCTCGCCCACCTCATGCGCCACATCAGCCCGAACAGTGG
>NZ_JBHNMF010000972.1:0-1058 GCF_048562965.1 Thiolapillus sp.
CAGCGATAGCATCGGCGGTATCGCCCATGGCAGCGGCGCCCCCTGACAGGCCCACGGCCTCTGCACTGGCAGTAGCGGATTCAACCCCGGTAGCCATGACAGCCCAGCCCGCGGAGGCTGTGGCAGCGGTTTCTGCGGCAACGGAAGCCCCGGTTGCTACGCCTGTGGCAGCGGCACCCGCCGTTGCGGAGGCGGCAGCTGCCCCGGTGACTGCTGCCACTTCCCCGGCTGCCACACCGGCAGCTGTCGCGGAGGCTGTCGCGGTAGCTGCCGCGGTGGCAGATGCTGTAGCTGCGGTCACAGCACCCGCTGTAGCGCCCCCTGCGCCCCCTGCGAGGGAGGCGGATATGGCGGATGTGCCGATCAGCGCTGTGAAGAAGGCTATGATGGCCACGGCTATTTCCCCGGACTTGTCATGGAACTTCAGGGGGTTGTCCTTTGCATAGAGATAGCTGCTGTATTCGGATCTGGCAGGGTCCGGTGTCAGAAACCTGGACAGTTTGTAGGAGTATGCACGCTTACCAAAGATGTAGACCGGGCCGTGGGCGACCTGTCCTCCAAAACGCGGCGTTGTGACTTGCGCTGTATTCAGTGCAGCCATTCCTACTATCCCCGCCAGTGCAGCCCCTGCAATGAGTGAGCGCGTGTTCATCTACCGGGGCTTAGTATGTCTACGACGTCTTCACGCGTAGGCAGCCAACGGCGGAGTATCCGTGCGTCATTCGCAGGCATCTGGAACCGGGTTGAGGCGGGCTCAAAGAACATGGGCACTTTAGCTGCTGTGGAGTTAATGGCCCAGCCGCTCAGGTAAGATGCGTACTCTCGACGGTTCTTAGGTTTTCTCCACCCTATGTAAGCCCTGTCGATCTGTTCCTGTGTGGTGTCGTCGGGGAACTGCTCACTTTGGAGGCGTTGGAGTGTAAGGGATTCGCTCCGATTCATTGCGGTTTTATACTGGAGATGGCTACGTTTGAGTACCATGCTTTCGCGGGTATTGTAGTGTTCCAGTCTCTGTAGCCGGTGCAGGCGTTCCATCTCTTTGTCGCGCGGGGTCATAT
>NZ_JBHNMF010000973.1:0-1057 GCF_048562965.1 Thiolapillus sp.
GAAACAGGAAGCCCCTTTGTTATCGCTGGCCGACGTGGTGATGGTGTTGGAGAAACTGTTGCCCAAGCCAGAACCTACACCCAAACAACTCGCCAGACTTATTCAAGAGCGACACCGGCGCCGACAGGCTGCCACAGAATCCTGTCGGCGGAGGGGTGGGGAAATATGACAAAGTAGAATTAGGCTTCACACGAATCTACGAAGAACCCTGTTTTATGAGTTACTTTCGCCAGCCAGGTATCAATCACAATAAGCTTTGACCGCCGCCTGAGATTCTTTGATCTTCAGCGCCTTTTCTTCCGGAGTAAATTTCACCAGTTTATTGTCCTCGGTCACAAATCCCATCTCTGACCCTGTATTTTGCAGTACCTCCAGGTTCTTTCTGCCCTTTTCACAGTATTCCCTGCGCAATTCAGGATCCAGCGCGGGGTTTCCCTTGATTTTTTCATCCACGGTCTCCTTTTCCGCCTCCTTCGGCACCGTGGCAGGTGGTGGCGCATTCACCTGTACTTCCTCGGCAGGAACATTCTCGGGCGGTGGTGTCTGGGAAAACACCACTTTGCCGCTCTCGTCCACCCATTTATATACCTTGGCTTCCGCCAAACCGGCCAACAGCAAGGCCGCTGCCAGTCCGGCAACAATTGTTCGTTTCACCTGTACCCCCTCATGGAATAAACTATCATTCTTATGAGCCATAGCAAAACATCTGCCCCCCTGACCATGCGGTTGTCACAAAAAGCGCACCGGAGCAGGAATTCCGGATGACGGATTTCCTGATTGTCGGCGGAGGAATCATCGGCATGCTGACCGCCCGCGAGCTGCAGGAAGCCGGCGCCGATGTCGTACTCCTGGAACGGGGCGAAATGGCGCGGGAGTCCTCATGGGCCGGGGGCGGCATTGTGTCCCCCCTTTATCCCTGGCGTTACCCTGACAGCATCAGCAGGCTGGCCAGTGTCAGCCAGGACCACTATGAGCAGCTGTGCATGCAGATCAGTGCAGACACCGGTATCGACCCGCAATACACCGTCAGCGGCCTGCTCATTCGCGCCGATGATGA
>NZ_JBHNMF010000974.1:0-1053 GCF_048562965.1 Thiolapillus sp.
GGCCACGGCCACGGCCACGGCCACGGCCACGGCCACGAAGATCTCGTCTGCCATGGTGACGGTTGCCGACAGCAGCAGCCAGAGTGCCACAACCCGTGTCAGCATACGTCCGGCAATGGGCATGCGCAGGTCAGGTCCGGGGATAGCGGGCCTGTAGCCCGCTGTAGATCTGCTGTTCGAAGTCCGCTGCGTCGGCATCCAGTCCGGCGCTGATTTCTGCCAGGTGTTCGTTGTCTTCCCGGTTCTGCCAGGTCTTGATGTAGCTGCCGTCCTTGTAACCGTGATCCTGGCGGAAGCGGTTGAGCACATTCTTGCCCACGTAGATGCGATACAGGTCATCGAAGCTGCTGTCCACGTCTGCCAGCAGGGAAAGGAATGCCGGCATATCTAGGGACTGCTGTTCCAGGGCATGGCGCGCCAGCTGGTCGACATTGTTGCGGAAGTCGGTTTCCGCGGAATGCTGTCCCTGCAGTTGTCCCAGCATGTTGTCCGCGGCAGCGGCGTGATCGCCCTGGCGGCTGACCAGTTCGGCGCTGAGGCCGAAATGCCAGATGTCGATGAGCTCCAGGCGGATCTGTTCCAGGTCGTGTTCCTGGGCCTTCCACCATTTCCAGCCGTAGTGTTCCATGAGTTCGGCGCTCTCCAGCCAGATGGCGCGATACCATTCGTAGCCGGCCTGCAGCCAGTCAGGGTTGATCTGGCGGTTGAGCCGGTCCTGCAACTGCAGCATGTTGAGCAATTTCTGTTTCATGGGATATCGATGACGGGGAGAAGTAACGGTCATTTTACGCCAGTAGCAGTTTGATAGAAACCGCGCTGGAAACCACCACCAGGACGGGACGTATGGCGGTTGCGCATTGGCGGATGGCCAGATGGTCTCCCAGCCGGATGACGGCAATGGCTGTGAGAAAAAGCAGCAATTCCAGGGTCCCGTCATCCGCTGCCAGCCATGGAGAGCGAAGCGAAGGCTGGTAGACCCCAGTAGCCGCGAGGCCGCACTGTTTTCCCGGCGTGCCTTGCGCCAGAGGGAAAACAAAGTAGGCCTCCGAACGC
>NZ_JBHNMF010000975.1:0-1053 GCF_048562965.1 Thiolapillus sp.
TTAAGGATTGGCACAAAAAACAACCGGAATTATTCAAAAAGAAAATCTATGATCTATCGGGACTTGACAAGTAGCAAAGCCCTCACACTCCCATTGGCGCTGGGATTCCACGCAGGTACAACGCTGCCATCCGAGGCCTGCAGCCTGGCCAGGTGATTTTTCACATCCATGCCAATATGGGTGAAATCACCGCCCGTGTAGAGCGCGCTGCCATCGGCAGAGAACGCGAGGGCCAACACGCTGCCATCAAAGCCTGCTCCCCAGTGCTGCAGCTGGCCAGTGGCAGCGTCGATCTTGCCGAGAAAGAATTGGGGCTGACCATTCACGCGGACGAAATCACCGCCAAAGTAGAGGTCACTGGCATGCCTGGCCAGGGCATTGACGGAACCTGCCTCACCGATGTTCAGATCGGTAAAACCGGCCACCAGGTTGTCCGATGCCGTTTCCAGGCTGGCGAAAGACAGTGTGTGCTCGCCACCCGTGGTGAAAAACTCGCCGCCGACATGAATACGGCTGCCATCTTCGCTCAACAACAGGACCCTGACCCACTTGTTACTATCCGGGGTCCAGGTGCTGTCTGCCGTGGCATCAACCGTGCTGAGCCGCGCAATATTGTTTCTGTTCTGCCCTCCGATTGCAGCAAATCGGCCGCCCACATACAGGCTGTTTCCGGTCAGGGCCAATGTTCTGACGGAAGCGATAAAGCCCGGAATACCCACAGGAGCCGGATCCCAGGCATCAAGCTGCCCGTTACCTGCCGAATCCATTCTGGCAATCCCTGTCCGATTGACGCCACCGATCCTTTTGAAGTCACCACCTGCATACAACTTGTCTCCTGTTGCCGACAGCATCAGACTGGACACGATACTGTCCGCATCCGGATTCCAGTTCATGTCGAGCGCTCCTGTACCCGAGGCACTGACCTTGGCGATATAGTTTCGGCTGACGCCCGCTATTTCGTTCCCGTCTATAAATGCCAAGTCATTGAAATTCAATTGAAAAACCGAAAAAAGACGATGAGAAATCCGGTGCAGGATGGTACAATTATGATCT
>NZ_JBHNMF010000976.1:0-1052 GCF_048562965.1 Thiolapillus sp.
ACTTCAATGGGCGATTTCAGAAGATTCCATCGCCAATCTCATGAATGGCGCTGTGAATCATGAATGGTGTGGCATATCACGAATGGGGTTGCTAAATGAATGAAGCATCCGTATCCAGCCAGGCATGGCTGATTATATCTGCCCACGGGCATGACAAGGGACTTCTGAATCACAGCATTCGGTTGGAGGGGAGTGCTGCTCTGTATCGTGGTATCGACACAGGGGCTTGGCTTCTCATCTCCGACGAGAGAGGGGGCATATGGAATATCGGTCGGATCTATAGACTTCGTGATCAATGTCGTCAAACTTATATGCTTTTGGATAAGACATTGTCGATAGACCCTGCTGTACCTTTGTCGAAGGTGGGTTTCTCAAAGCCAGCCAACGGTTGCATCAACCGCCTCCAATGGACCGATTTCGCCGAGGCCATCCCAAAACTCTGCGGCAAGACACTGGCAGATATTCCTCTGATCGATAATTCGGCCTACGTTCGTGAGTTGTTGCAACATGCGGTGATGGACGATCTTCTCGGCCCCGCGAACGGTCCCAATGAACTCATCAAGGATATGAGTGTACGCGATCGCTATCTGGTCGGTAAGTTGGCGCCTCGAGAGACCCTTGACGAGGGCAACGACTGGGGAAATAGAAATAGTGCTGTGGACGAGGCCGAGGATGTGGCTCCCGACGATCTGGAGGTGAAGGTAAAATTGGAACTTTCGCCTGCAGGAAAACGGACCCAGGGGAGTGAGCAGACCAAGGACGAGGATGCACTGGGCAAGGGTGAGCCTGAGACCAGCGATGAGATCGACGTGTCCAAGAATCAATCGCTGGTGCCCTCGAGTTTCGGCATGACCTTCTGTGTCGATGGTGAGGCGGAACGCATCGAAGTGGAGGCGCGTTGGGGGCGTTATGAACGTCTCCATGATCACGACATCACCAAGACCAGAAAGAAAAAGAACAAGAAGACGGGCAAGGAAGAAGAGATAGAAGTCAAAGTCTGGCAGCGTATTCCCTGTGGTGGCAAGATGGTATTGGACTTGAAACAGGGACCG
>NZ_JBHNMF010000977.1:0-1052 GCF_048562965.1 Thiolapillus sp.
TGGGCATCGAGCAGCGAAGTGATCAGCACTTCGACCTCGCCACTCTCCAGCTCCACTCGGATCAGGCGCGCCTGCAACGGCTCGGTGGGCAGATAGCCCTCGCGACACTGCCGCGCACTGGGCGTCAGGGCGTCAGGGCGTCAGGGAGACGATACGCTCCTTGACGCCATCATGCACAAAAGCCTGGACTTCAGAATGAAAATTCTGCCGCACCCGAGCACAGTAATGTCGTTGCTCCACCGCATGAAAGGCAAACAGCCAAAAGGCCGGGTAGCCTCTGTCATAAAGGAACAGGTCGTCCGGCTGAGAAAACAGCAGGTACTCACTGGCCAGCTCACGCTCACCGGTCGCATACGGCACCATGTCCGCCTGAATGGTTTGCCCATTCAGCACATCATGGAGTCGGGAGAAGCGTGCCAGGGGCACACCACTGCCACGCGGCTTACCAAAATAATCCGCAATGGCCGGAGTATTGGGCAATCGAGCGGTAGAGCCATCCACCGCCAGTACACGAAACCCTTGCCAACGCCGCAGTGCAATCTGCTCATTGGCCGAATCTAACAGGGCATCGTTCAATCGAACCAGCGCTTCGGGCTTGAGCTTTTTCCGGGCACGGCAGAAAGCCGCTTCCGATACCGGCGCACCGGCCAGCGGGTCACCGGTGATCGTTTCAAAAAATGGGTCGGGTTCGTCCCGATGGGTTCCCTTGCGCAGATTAAGCAGCAAGGTGACCAACTGAGGCAATGGCAAGGCACGATGACGGGTGAAATCCTGCTCGGAGCACCGTGCCTTCTGAAGAAAGGCCGCTGAAGCCAATATTTCTCTTATGGGCGCATAGATGTTCTTAAATGATCTTCTCCAGTGTGGTGCGATCAGTGGTGGAAAAAGCGGGGGTCGAAGTCATTTGAGGCTCCTTGATGTGCTGTTGAGTTGGCTCTTCTCCGCTTTGATGAGTGAGCAGAATGTACAATAAATTGCTAATTATTTGAATATGAACAATTTAATCCAGGTAGAACGGGGCTGTATGATTTGCTCCATCAACATCTGGCTCA
>NZ_JBHNMF010000978.1:0-1051 GCF_048562965.1 Thiolapillus sp.
GATCTTGGTGTAATCCTTTGGCGTAATCCCGCGAGCGATTCGATCCGGTCCGCGCCGAAACACGACATCAAACGTCTTTTGCTGACGCGCATTGAGCTTGCCACTGAATCGCCCGAAGAAGGGGTAGTGACCGGGTAGCTGCGATAACCGCCAACTTTTTTGGCAGGTGATTTTCCTACGGAAAATTGCGGTTTGAGGTTGGGTTTGCGAGGGTGAAACCGCAACTTTCTGCGCAAATGCCCTCAGCAGTGGTTATCATCCAGTTCAATCAGTCGCTTATTCATGTCTTCTGGATGCTCCCAATACACCTTTCCTTTCTTGGGTGCGATTTGTAGGGTTAAATGCTTGGCGATGTCGTCATCGTCACAGTCAGGTGCGCCAAGCACCCATACCGGATAGTCAGAAACGAAAGCTTCCAGCTCGAACTTTTTGCCAACGGTTTCCATTTCTTCACAAGCGTGTCTTCGGCCTCGTGATAGATTTTGGGACATCCCAGTCCCCAAAATCGACTCGGCCTTTGACAACCTATTTGGTAAGCGCCAAACAATCAGCCCTATTGCATTTTTTTGACAGGCGTGTTCCAGGGTAGCAGGGCTTCAATGTCCTCAACCGTCCTGGCATTGCCGATGTGCTGCAGCACATGGTGGAGCCAGTACAGTTGAAGAGATCGAGGCCCTGCTACCTTGGAACGTCACCCTCAGTAAGCTGCAAGAGGGCTGATTCTCTGGCGTTTACGAAGTATGTAAAATACCAGGAGAAACAGGAACAACGCCAAGTTCAAATGGACTTGGGCAAGTAATCAATGAAATGGGATAACTCACCAGCCAGCCTTCTCAGAAGGCTGGCATCAAAGCCCCCTTATAGGGGGCAAAAGGCAAATCTGCGTTCTTAGAACGCAGATTTTTAGAATATAATCACACGGGACCCGACTCCTACTCACTATACTCACCTATAACAGCACGCAAATTATCTGTGTATTTAAAAATATCGTCTAGAGACTCTATTTCCACCCTTTCTTCCTGTTTATTAGCAATCAATCCCAGGTACTTCC
>NZ_JBHNMF010000979.1:0-1050 GCF_048562965.1 Thiolapillus sp.
GACGCCGCGTTCGGAGGCCTACTTTGTTTTCCCTCTGGCGCAAGGCACGCCGGGAAAACAGTGCGGCCTCGCGGCTACTGGGGTCTACCAGCCTTCGCTTCGCTCTCCATGGTTGGCAGCGGTTGAATAGTAGCCAGTGTGGATATCATGTTCAATATCTACAGCCCACCCGTTAAAGGCACTGCCCATGCGGTGTTGAAACCCCATCGGAAGTATTGGCTTTTTTCTGTCTGCCCAGACTGGAAAGAATTCTCGACCCACAGTGGCTGAGCAACACCCATACTGGTGCCGGGTCAGTATCATCGGGCCTGGCCAAAACTCGACCAGCGGCTCCTAGACATTCCACTGGTAAATCTCTATTCTTGCGCAATGATCCACCCTCCCCCCTGTTCCGCGCTGGAGAACAGTTTGCCATGAATGACAAACCAGAAGAAAAAACTGATCCCATAGACTCTGCTATCCAGATCGGTCTGATGGCATTGCTCACCGGTTGGTCCATATACATTGCCTCACCTTTCATAGGCCCCATCATCTGGGGAATCATCATTGCTATCGGCAGCCATCCTCTATACAGCTGGCTGCACAAAAAGATCTGTCTGGGCAAAAACCTGACAGCAACATTGCTTACCCTGTTGATGCTTGCCGTGCTCATCATTCCTTCCGTCATGCTGAGCGGGGCCCTGGTCGAGGAGGCCAGGGAGCTATCAGGGTATCTGCAGGAAGGAAATGAACTCAGCATTCCGCCGCCTCCTGACAGGATTGCCAACTGGCCCCTCGTTGGCAAGAAGCTTCATGCTTTCTGGGTATATGCCTCCGAAAACCCCGGGGAAGCTCTCGGTGAGATCGAACCTCAGCTGAAGACAGTCGGGAAATGGCTCCTCAGCGCTGCTGCAGGTACCGGGCTGGGCATACTGATGTTCATCTTCTCCATCCTAGAGTTTAGAGTAAGCAACATTGTTCCACCGTATATTTTCGGGTGAAATAAAGTTGCTATTTTGTTCATACTGCCCGTTAGAGCTTGTTCTATACGCTGATTGCTGCATCCTGCTC
>NZ_JBHNMF010000980.1:0-1047 GCF_048562965.1 Thiolapillus sp.
CCAAAAAGGTCCAGGCCCTGAAACAGCACAAGAAGGGCCTGATGCAGCAGCTCTTCCCCGCCGAGGGCGAAACCACACCCCGCCTGCGCTTTCCCGAGTTTCGGGAGGCGGGGGCGTGGGAATTTATACCTCTAGAGGCCATTGCCCCCCTTGTCAATGACAGGGTACAACTCAAGGATATTTCGAATGTCAACTATGTGAGCACGGAGAATATTCTGCAAGATTTTGGCGGGGTAGCTGTTGCAAACAAACTCCCAACTGTTAATTCAGTGTCTTCTTTTCAAGCAGGGGATGTTTTGCTCGCAAATATTCGACCTTACTTAAAAAAAGTTTGGGCGGCCAACTTCTCTGGCGGGGCATCAAATGATGTTCTTGTGTTTAGACCTAGAAACTCCCAAGGCGGACAATACGTTGCCCACATTTTAAAGAATAATCGTTTCATTAATTACGTCATGGCAGGGGCGAAGGGAGTGAAAATGCCCCGCGGAGATATCAACTCCATAAAAGAATACCCTGTTCCAATACCGCCCGAGACTACCGAACAACAAAAAATCGCCCACTGCCTCTCCTCCCTTGACGAGGTGATCGGGCTGGAGTCGCACAAGCTCGACGCCCTCAAGAACCTCAAGAAAGGCCTGATGCAGCAGCTTTTCCCGCAGGATGTGGCATAGATGCAACCTTCTGTGCCGAACAGTCTCCTTCGCTCTGATCTGGACGGCAAGGCTCTGTTGCCGCAGGTAACGCAGGCCAGCCATTCTGAGCATCCCGAGGATGATCAATATCGCGGAGGGCAGGGAGGCGCCATGAACGTCCTTGTGTATCGCCAGGGGACGACAAACTGCCTTGTGTTGCATAAAACGATAATGGCGATACACAACAAAGGTTATATTGGTCGGCGGACACGCCGATATCCCCTGCTTTTTGCGAGGATTCCGGCAGGCCATCCATCATGGCGCGCCGCCGTCAGACCGCGCTTCATTTGTCACCCTGCCTCACGAGACGCTGCTGACCTGCCAAAAAACCACCCCGGAAGTAATCCCGGATACG
>NZ_JBHNMF010000981.1:0-1046 GCF_048562965.1 Thiolapillus sp.
CGGTCCCTGTTTCAAGTCCAATACCATCTTGCCACCACAGGGAATACGCTGCCAGACTTTGACTTCTATCTCTTCTTCCTTGCCCGTCTTCTTGTTCTTTTTCTTTCTGGTCTTGGTGATGCCGTGATCATGGAGACGTTCATAACGCCCCCAACGCGCCTCCACTTCGATACGTTCCGCCTCACCATCGACACAGAAGGTCATGCCGAAGCTCGAGGGCACCAGCGATTGATTCTTGGACACGTCGATCTCGTCGCTGGTCTCAGGCTCACCCTTGCCCAGTGCTTCCTCGTCCTTGGGCTGCTCACCCGCCTTGGTTCGCTTTCCGGCGGTTGGAGGAGCTGGCTTTGCCTTCACCTCCAGATCGTCTGGAACCACATCCTCGGCCTCATCCACAGCGCTGTTTCCCCAGTCGTTGCCCTCGTCGAGGGTCTCTCGGGGCGCCAACTTACCGACTAGGTAACGATCGCGTACACTCATATCCTTGATGAGTTCATTGGGACCGTTCGCAGGGCCGCGAAGATCGTCCATCACCGCATATTGCAACAGCTCTCGAACGTAGGCCGAATCCTTGATCAGTGGAATATCTGCCAGCGTCTTGCCGCAGAGTTTTGGGATGGTCTCGGCGAAATGGGTCCATTGGAGGCGGTTGATGCAACCGTTGGCTGGCTTTGAGTAACCCACCTTCAACAAAGGTACAGCAGGGTCTATCGACAATGTCTTATCCAAAAGGATAGAAGTTTGACGACCTCGATCACGAAGTCTATAGATTCGACCGATACTCCATATGCCCCCTCTCTCGTCGGAGATGAGAAGCCAAGCCCCTGTGTCGATACCACGATACAGAGCAGCACCCCCCTCCAGCCGAATGCTGTGATTCAGAAGTCCCTTATCATGCCCCTGGGCAGATATAATCAGCCATGCTTGGCTGGATACGGATGCTTCATTCATTTAGCAACCCCATTCGTGATATGCCACACCATTCATGATTCACAGCGCCATTCATGAGATTGGCGATGGAATCTTCTGAAATCGCCCATTGAAGT
>NZ_JBHNMF010000982.1:0-1044 GCF_048562965.1 Thiolapillus sp.
TGTGTTCGATGCTCTCGGGGTTGCGGTGATCGGTGAAGCAAGCGGCCAGGCGGTCCAGCAGGCCGATACGCTGATCCACCTCGCGCAGCAGCAATCCGCCACCGTCCGACGTGATTCGCCCACCGTCAAAGCGGCCAATCACCTCGCGCCGACCCAGGGACTGAAATTCCAACTGTTCTGGTTTACACTCTGTATTCATAGGCTTCTTTGTTTTGTTGCTGGTAAGTGATTGGTAACCCTTACTTTATGCAACAAAAAGAGGCCTATTTCCAGTGGGGCGGTGAAATTTCCGGGCTAGCCATTTGAAAAGTATCAGTTCCACCTGATAGGCAAAGTTGCTGATACTCCGGCTGTTACCCGATACTCCGTAATACGCATAATGGCCACGCAGCTTGTTTGCGGTGGTTCGCATGATCTCGGCAGTCGGCAGAGTCCGGTTGGCTCTCAACCACTCCTTGAACACTTTCAGCTTGGCGCTCAAGCGCCGGCTGATCGTCGCGCCGCTCAAACTTCTGACAGGGCGTCTTGCTCAGGTCTTCGCCACAGGTTTCGCATTGGGTGATGGGGGACGTTTGAACGGTCTCAATCGTGCGGGTGTTGGCGCAGCGGATACCGTTGTGCTGATTCCCCTTGCTGTTGGTGCCTGGGTGGGTGGTGGCGGTATCGTCCTTGGGGGTTTGCGATGGCGGCTTGCTGGAGTTGGTGCTGTTTTTTGGGGTGCCTGGAAAATCTCTTCGCAACCGGCCTTCTTTAGGGCATCCAGCTGGAGATCGGGGTTCTGATCCTGGGTCGAAACTCTCGCGTAGCCGATCCGTATAATAAACGATCGTTATATTTACGTAGATAAGTTTGCGCTATTTCTTTGCGGATAACCAGTGATTGTCGGTGGTTTTTGGGGGGATTTGCGGTTTGTAAAGAATACGGTCGTTCATTTTTGCTGACCCACACCTGGGCCAGCTCGATTTCAATCAGACAACGACGACCACAAAAGGGCACATCCCTGACCTGACGCTGGATGTACCGGTTAATCGTTCCCTTCTTTCC
>NZ_JBHNMF010000983.1:0-1044 GCF_048562965.1 Thiolapillus sp.
AAACACCAAATTCCACATAGTAGATGTCCCAGGTCCTGCCATCATAGGCCTACCATCATGCGAGAGCCTAAAGATCGTCACCATGCACTGCAGTATAAATGCAGCACAACCCGCAGACAAGATCCAGGCCAGCAGGCCCAGGCCCATCAACACGGTGGACAACCTCGTCGACATGTACCCTGAGCAATTCGACAGAATTGGGAAATTTCCTGGGAAGGTCAAGCTGGTCATCGACCCAGACGCTCCACCTCATGTGGATGCTCCCCGGAAAACCCCAATCGCACTAAAGGATGCAATCAAAGGTGAGCTGGAGAAGATGGAAGCAGATGGAATCATCAGACGAGTGACTGAGCCTACGGATTGGGTCTCAAGCCTGGCGTACTCCCACAAGAAAGGTGGAGATCTGCGAATCTGTCTGGACCCCAGACACCTCAACAAGGCCCTCAAACGCCCTCACCACAAAATCCCAACAGTTGAAGAGATCACCCACATGTTTAGAGGCGCCAAGGTATTCTCCAAGCTGGATGCAAAGGCTGGATATTGGTCAGTGCAGCTCGACAACGAGTCCCAACTCCTTACCACGTTCCAATCTCCATTCGGACGATACTGCTTTCAGCGCCTTCCATTCGGGCTCAACGTATCCCAAGATATCTTCCAAATGAAAATGGACCAGATCCTGGACCAGGTGGATGGAGCAGTCGGCATCGCCGATGACGTAGCCGTCTACGCAAGATCAGACGCAGAGCATGACCAGGTGCTACACAACCTCATGAAGGTAGCAGCCAAAAACGGGCTGGTATTCAACTCTGGGAAATGCACCATCAAAACGGACTCCATCACATTCTTTGGAATGACATATACGGCAGAAGGTGTCAAGCCTGACCCAGCAAAAATCGAAGACTTGCAGGACATGCCCCAACCTACTTCCAAGAAGGAAGTGCAAGAGTTCCTAGGATTCATCACATATTTAGGCCCCTTCATTCCAAACTTGGCTGAAAAGACAGCTCCTCTGCGAGACCTCCTCAAGAAAGAGTCAACATTTCT
>NZ_JBHNMF010000984.1:0-1042 GCF_048562965.1 Thiolapillus sp.
TTGGGGGAGGTAGCAAATATCTCCATGGGTGCTTCCCCAAAATCTGCTTCATATAATGATCAAAGAATTGGACTTCCGTTGATACAGGGGAATGCGGATATTAAGGACAGAAAATCTTCCCCGAGACTATTTGCGTCCCAGATAACAAGAGAATGTTGGGTCGGAGATATACTTGTTGGCGTAAGAGCCCCGGTTGGGATGGTTGCAAAATCAGAGCATCATGCTTGTATAGGTCGTGGAATTTCTGCTCTCTGTGTCAAAGGTGAGGATCGCCAAGAGTTTCTATACCAATGGTTATTATGGTATGAGCCGCACTGGGTTAGTATTTCTCAAGGTGGGACATTTGATTCAGTTAATAAGAATGAAATAACGAACTTGGTAGCATTATTTCCCAACCCTTCTGAGCAACAAAAAATCGCCCACTGCCTCTCCTCCCTTGATGAGGTGATCGGGCTGGAGTCGCACAAGCTCGACGCCCTCAAGAACCTCAAGAAAGGCCTGATGCAGCAGCTTTTCCCGCAAGATGTGCCCTGAGCCATGGCGAAAAACAACAATATCCAGACCTTCAATGACCTCGACGGTCTGGCGCAGCATCTCCGCAACCAAGACAAGAAGGTGACGTTACTCTTCGCCCACAACGGCACCGGTAAGACGCGGCTTTCCATGGCCTTCAAAGAGCTGGGCAAGTAGATAAATGAGAATGGTGAAGATGTTTCTCGCGACACACTCTATTTCAACGCCTTCACCGAAGATCTGTTTTTCTGGGACAATGATCTGGAGAACGACAGTGAGCGGGTGCTGAAAATGAATACCGACTCGCGCTTCTTCAGCGGTTTGGCCGAGATGGAGATGGAGAGCCGCATCGGCCCTCTGTTGCACCGTTATGCCGATTTCAATTTCGAGATCGATTATTCAAACGGCAGCATCGTCTTTTGGCGGGAGATGGTCGCGAATAGCGACGGCACGGAGGAGCCGGCGTATATCAAAGTCTCGCGTGGCGAGGAGAATCTCTTTATCTGGTGTTTCTTTCTGGCAATCGCCC
>NZ_JBHNMF010000985.1:0-1042 GCF_048562965.1 Thiolapillus sp.
GCGCGATAGATTCATAGACAAAATGCCCTACGCCATTATATTGGCCATCGGCAGAACGCTCATTGCGTTCGTCATAGAGGCGGCTTTCATGGGCTGCTGAGCCATAAGACCACCAATTAGTAGTCACATATTTCCGTTCTTCACTGACCAGAAAGGTTTCATCCACGGTAGGCATCAGCTCGAAACGATAAAAATTCGAGTCTTTCGCAAAACTGCTATGTGATTGAAATTCCAGTTCAACCTTGATGGCTTTCGTTTGTTTCGGGCCATTGTGCAAAAAGCTGTCCGCGCCACCATTTTCCAGTATGAATTGCTGGAGGTTTTTACGGGTCATAGCCATTAACAGGCGAAACAATTGCACCAGGTTGCTCTTGCCCGCACCATTGGCGCCGATAAACACATTCAAATTGTTGAACGTAAAGGGTTCCAGCTCGCGTATGGATTTGAAGCCCTGAATGCTGAGTTTTTTGATCGCACCTTTCATGCTCTTGCTCATAAAGCGTCCTCCACATCCCACATTGCCTGGTGGAAATACTCCTCAATGAGGCGGACCTTCCAGGTCTCTTCCGCCTGCCGCAGATTGGGCAGGTTGTTGGAGCCGTTGACATAAATAACATCGAACTCGGTATCCTGGGTGGACAGGCGATACTTCTTGAACCACTCGTCCAGCATCAGATTGTCTTTTTCCAGGTCGCCAGTCAGCTTGCGCCAGATCGCCAGCGTACGCTCACGAACCGATTGATCGCCGGGCGTGTGCAGCGTATAGCCTTCGATCTTTCGAAAGCGCCAGGCGCCATCGTCCGTCTCTTTTAATGAACCGTCAAGGATCAGGCGCGTACTGGTGTCCTCTGGCAGCTCCGGGTCGGGTTCCCGCTTGAATGAGGCCGCATAGCTACGCCAGTGGTCCAGATGCTCGACATGGAGGCCGATCAGCCAGTTAAAGGTTTCGACAAGATCGACTGCCTTTTCAGCATACTCGTCGGTGCCGGGTTTTTTGACGTTTAGTTTATAGGCCGTGGGATCGGCGAACCATTCGATATTT
>NZ_JBHNMF010000986.1:0-1041 GCF_048562965.1 Thiolapillus sp.
CATCGATACACTGAAAACCAGAAACAGCACCTCGTCGCTGGCGCTGCAGTTCTTGATCCTGACTGCAACACGAACCGGCGAAGTGATCGGTGGAAGCTGGGAAGAAATAGACACGCAGGCAGGCATATGGGTCATCCCTGCCAATCGCATGAAAGCAAAGCGGGAACACCGCGTGCCTTTGTCTACACAGGCACTATCCCTGTTGGACAGGCTGCCTGCAAGAAAAGGCTGGCTGTTTCCATCCATTCGTCACGGCAAGCATATCAGCAATATGGCCACGCTCAAGTTCATGAGGGATCTGGGATACGGTACTAAAGGAAGTCGAGGGCCTTATGTTCCACATGGATTCCGCAGCACATTCCGGGACTGGTGCGCAGAACAGACCGATTTTCCAAGAGAACTGGCGGAGCCCGCTTCGGCTCATGTACTTCAAAACAAGGTGGAGGCCGCCTACCAGCGAAGTGATTTGCTGGAAAAAAGACGCCCACTCATGCAGGCGTGGGCCAACTACTGCTATGGAGAATCAATGCCCTGATATTCCGTTTACCTGCACCCTTTCCGTGAGTGAATCTCCTCTGCTGCAGGTCGTTCATCAAGGGTAAACTCGACGGCACCATCCTCATACACGACAAGATAGCCCCACTCAACATCCGCTTCGGTCTGTCCTTGTTGGGGAGGATGCGCCCACCAAGGTTCTCGGCTGAGGATCCTCATTTCCGGTTTGGTCATCTGAGCCACCGGCGATAGCACGTCAAGGTAATGGACAGTCCATCATGTTGAACCATCACGGAATCTGTTGTACATAGAAAACTGACAATCAAACCAGAGCGGCTTCCTGATTACAGATTTAGATTGAACCCCTACATCAATTGGGGTATAAAAGCAAGTGGGTCGTCTTGTGTTGGTATATATAAGCACAAGAATCCAAGGAAGAGGATCATTGTTTCGCGGTGATCAATAGTTTGACTAAGCATAGTGGATAGACCAAGAGCAAAGCCCTCAGCCATCCACCTTCGCTAAAAATATGGCGGAGAGGCAGGG
>NZ_JBHNMF010000987.1:0-1040 GCF_048562965.1 Thiolapillus sp.
CCCAGAGCACGACGATCCGTCTGAAGCTGCTGAAAATCGGCGCCCGCCTGCGCCTGACGGCGCGTAAGGTCTGGCTGTCCTTCTCGGAAGCGTACCCCTACGCCAGCGATATCGTTCAGATTCTGGCCAATCTCAAGCAGCACCCCGCCTGGTCGCCGCCTGGATAAACCCTATTACATCCGACAACGTTGACACAAACGATCAGACACCGGTGCTGAGGGGCCGGTGCGTCTGTGCAGTCGAAAAACCATCATTCAAAGCACTCCGGCAAGCGAAAAACACAAAAAATCAAATACTACCCGCAGAGCGGGTAGTATGATGAAAGCCCCCGGAGGGGGCTATTGTCAGAGTCCCGCCAACCTTAACTGCTCTTGGCGCTTCTCTTCCCGTTCCTGATTCTTTATGTACGTCCGTATCATCTGCTCATCTAAGCCAACTGTACTGACACAATAGCCTCGCGCCCAAAAATGTCGACCCGTAAAATTCCTTTTGACCTGCAGATATTCCCTGAATATCCGTATGGCTGATTTACCTTTCAGAAAACCGATGGTGTTTGCCACACTGTATTTGGGGGGAATCATCAACAGCATGTGAATGTGGTCGCGCATGGCGTAACCCTCTATCAATTCAACACCCTGCTGACGACATAACTCCCTCAATATCCCTCCTATTTCTTTCCTCAGCGTTCCGTAAATCGATTTCCTTCGATACTTCGGAACAAACACTACATGATATTTGCAATAATGCTTCACGTGAGCTTGGCTTTGCCAGCCTCTCATAATGGCCTCCTATAGAACTTGCCGGTTCAAAGGAGGCCATTTTCTTACTTCGCACGCTGGTACGGCAGAGCCTTTTCGTGTCTCACCGCCACAGGCGGTGGTTTACCAAGTTGTAATTATTTCTCCTGACAAGCATATTGGTGTTAATGGCCATCTATTCTGACCCACCTACGGCCAACAATTTTGACCCACCCTGAGGGGCATTCCGGGCCATAGGGCCGTACGCTTTCCGCCATCAGAGACTCATCGATGGGGGAAGCA
>NZ_JBHNMF010000988.1:0-1040 GCF_048562965.1 Thiolapillus sp.
GTGACTTTCTGATTAAAGAGCAGAATGTTTTTCTTTATGGCAGTATCTATCCTATAATGTTAACTATGATTAATAATACAATTTCTCCTGAACTCCAGGAGGTGGCTGAGCGTTTGCGCATGCGCCGCATCGCCCGTGGCGACCGCCAGTCAGACATGGCGGCACGTATCGGCGTGTCTGTGCCTACTTACCGCAGAATGGAGCGGGGAGACCCGGCTACTCCCATAGGTTATTGGGTCAAGGCCATGCGTCTGCTGGGAACCGTGGAACGCCTGGCCGACACCATTCCTGTCAGCCTGTTTGATGAGGATGATCTGAAAAACCGCAAACGGGTGCGGCGGCGAGCGGCATCCCGGTGAACGTCCGGCTCCAGGTCTGGCTACATTTGCCAGATGGACGGCGGGTGCGGGCAGGGGAACTGGTGGCGGTTTATAGAGACAACGGGGCCATCGATGGCCAGTTCCGTTACCTGTCGTCCTATCTGGACGATCCCGAAGCTTTTCCCCTGGACCCCGTCAACTTACCCCTGGTTCCTGGTCCCCAGGATGTGGGGCGTCCTCAGGCCGGCGTACACGGTGTGTTCGAGGATGCCCTGCCCGACGACTGGGGGCGGCGCATGCTGTGCCGCCAGTATGGGTTGTCCGACCACCAGGCCCGTCCACCTCATTTGCTTTCTCTCATGCGCGGTGGTGGCATGGGGGCCTTGCTGTTTGCCAGGGAACATTGCCCCGTGCAGGAGACTGTTGAGCGGCCTCCGATGGTCTTGCAGGATGTTGCCAGGGCTGCCCTGGATTTCGAGAAGGGTGAATTGAAGGACAATGATCCCCTGCTGCCCTATCTCTACGGAGTGGGTACTTCCCCGGGCGGCGCCCGACCCAAGTTCCTGTTTGCCATGGATGACGGCAAGCATTTCCTGGTCAAGCTGCCTTCCCTGCGTGATACAGTGTCCCCGGTTCCCATCGAGGCAGCCTGTCTGGCAACAGCAGCGGATTGTGGTTTTTCCGTGGCTCGATCCCGGCTGTTGGATGAGGGGCTGGCTC
>NZ_JBHNMF010000989.1:0-1037 GCF_048562965.1 Thiolapillus sp.
GTTTCACCATTATTTTCACTTCCCTGATCTCGCAAACTCAAGCCACCATGCGTAGCAGAAGGGAGACGAAAGTATTTTGCCGGCATTTCTCCCGGTCTGGCCAAAGTCTGAGAAAATCCTCGGATAGCGCGGCATCGGCAATCAGTCTCCGGACATCGGAAAAGGCAAAACTGGTACGCCCTTTGACCACATGGCGCCGTTGGGGATCTGCCTTGATGCGATCGGCATAGATCCAGGTAATGGTCGTCGCCATCATACAGAAGTTCAGATGATTGATCACCGCATGTGCATTGCGCGTCTGGCTTTTGGCGCTGCCGATCTCCTGCCTGATCTCCTTGAACCCGGATTCGATCTTCCAACGTGCCCCGTAATACTCGATGACCTGTTGGGCCGAGAGTGTCAGGTCGGTGCTGAAGAAAGCGACCCAGCGTGTTTTTCTGAACACCCAGACCAGCCGAACCGGACAGCGCAGATTCTTGAGCATAACGACCTCATCATAGGCCAATACCTCCCGCTGTTTGCCATAGAGAAAGACCGAACGCATTTTGGCCTGGGTCTTGCGGCTGGCCGCCAATTCACTGGCTGAACCCAACCGGGTTCCGTACTTGCGGGGACGGCCTCTCTGACGAATCGACGCCTGGGGAGGCAGATCGTAGAGCGTGACATTGGCCCGAAGGCGGGAGAGGAGTTCGAAGGCATATGCCGACGCATTCAAAGGGCGTAACAGACCATCATTGCCAAACCAACTGTCGGTCACCACCAACACGGGGAGCTGGGAAAATTGTTCCGCCACGGAACAGAGCATCACCACCGCCTGCGCCATCTTCGAGCGGAAGGTAACCGGGACACCGGCGCTGCCAGCCATGGAGAGCGAAGCGAGGGACTGGTAGTCCCCAGTAGCCGCGAGGCCGCACTGTTTCCCGGCGTGCCTTGCGCCAGAGGGAAAACAAAGTAGGCCTCCGAACGCGGCGTCCAGTCATATGGGAGCCAAGTACGGAGCAGCAACGAGCTTGCGAAGTTGTTGCGCAGTGCTTGGT
>NZ_JBHNMF010000990.1:0-1034 GCF_048562965.1 Thiolapillus sp.
CGCCTGGCCGCTTGCTTCACCGATCACCGCAACCCCGAGAGCATCGAACACAGTGTGCGGGATCTGGTGGCCCAGCGGGTGTATGGCCTGGCGCTGGGCTACGAAGACTTGAACGACCACGATGATTTGCGCAAGGACAGCACTCTCGCCTTGCTGGTGGGCAAGCGGGATCTGACCGGGGAACGGCGGGTGCGCGAGCAGGACCGGGGGAACCCGCTGGCCGCTTCGAGCACGCTCAACCGCCTGGAGTTGGGCACGCCGGAATCGGCCAGCTCGGACCGTTACAAACGGATCGCTGCTGACAGCGAGGCACTGGATCGGCTGCTGGTCGATCTCTTCCTGGAGTCGTACCGCAAGCCCCCGCGCAAGATCTGGCTCGACCTGGATGCGACGGATGATCCGCTGCACGGTCAGCAGGAAGGGCGTTTTTTCCACGGCTACTACCGCTGCTATTGCTACCTGCCGCTGTACATCTTCAGTGGTGAGCACCTGCTGTGCGCCCGGTTGCGTACGGCGGACAAGGATGCCTCATCAGGCAGTGTGGACGAATTGCAACGCATCGTGGGTCAGATTCGCGCACGTTGGCCAAAGACGCGGATCATCATTCGCGCAGACTCGGGTTTCTGCCGTGACGCGATCATGGCCTGGTGCGAGACCAACGACGTGGGCTATGTTCTGGGTCTGGCGCGCAACAAGCGCCTGCAACAGGCCTTGGGCAAAGAAATGGAAGCGGCCCGCCTGGCCTGTGAGCGCACCGGCGAGGCCGCCCGGTGTTTCCGTGACTTCCGCTACCGCACGCGCAAATCCTGGTCCTGTGAACGGCGGGTGATCGGCAAGGCGGAATACCTGCCGGGCAAGGCCAATCCGCGTTTTGTCGTCACCAACCTGAGCACCCGTGACGCGGATGCCCAACATTTATACGAAGATCTTTACTGTGCCCGAGGGGAGATGGAAAATCGTATCAAAGAACAGCAACTGGGACTGTTCGCCGATCGTACCAGCAGTGCCACCCTGCGGGCGAACCAACTGCGGCT
>NZ_JBHNMF010000991.1:0-1032 GCF_048562965.1 Thiolapillus sp.
CGATCCGTATAATAAACGCTCGTTATATTTACGTAGATAAGTTTGCGCTATTTCTTTGCGGATAACCAGTGATTGTCGGTGGTTTTTGGGGGGATTTGCGGCTTGTAAAGAATACGGTCGTTTGTGGAACAGCTTGAGAACTTATGATTTACAGGGTAATGAGTGTTCCGTATGCCGTCAACTATTCAATGTTTCACAAATAGCGTAATTTTACTAGTGAGACACGCCTTTAACCAAACAATAAAACCGGCTTATAGCGTGTATCGATACAGGATACAATTGATCATGATTACCCAAATCCCCAGATAGAGGCATATCAGCGCCCGAAGGGCGCCAATATCCACTGATTTCCGCTTGGTTGAATTGCAGACAGCGATGAATTAGACCGGATTTGACTAGGAAATCCGAACAAAATCCATATCCCACGCCCTTGCAACGCAACCCGGCTGCTTTCAGACGGACCTGTCCCGTCATAGCCGCCTGATTGGTCGCAAACTTCCTCAAATGGGCGGCGGTTCAAACGCCTTCAGTGCAATGAGCACCTGTTCCAGAAGCATTCGATGTCGCTCTGCGAGTTTTACGAACAGTTGTCGCCCCGTTTTGACTACTTTTGCCGCCATGCCATACAGACGCCAACGTATTGTTATGGCGCGGTGCTGCGCCAGTTCTCCAGGCAACAACTGACGCATGAGGGCAAACAGATTATAGGAGAGCGCCGAGATCAAGAAGTACAGCGCATTGGCATTGAAATCCGAACACGGCAAGGTGTCGCCGCCAAAATCCAGTTTCAGTTCCTTGACTCGGCCTTTGACAACCTATTTGTGCCCCAGCCGTCCTGGTCACCAAGCACTACGCAACAACTTCGCAAGCTCGTTGCTGCTCCGTACTTGGCTCCCATATGACTGGACGCCGCGTTCGGAGGCCTACTTTGTTTTCCCTCTGGCGCAAGGCACGCCGGGAAACCAGCCGGCAAACAGAGAATGCCAACACGATCCTAACCTGTTGTGGAGCCCATCTACTCGACCCATTCTG
>NZ_JBHNMF010000992.1:0-1031 GCF_048562965.1 Thiolapillus sp.
GAATCCCCAATCCCAGTAGCAGTATCTCGTTGCCGTCCACGTCTTTTCCTCATGCCAGTATTTGGCGCTATACTGGCACAGGTTTTTGGAGGAATTCCACTTAAAACGTCGAGGAACCGATAATTGTGAATGCCTACGCCTGCAACCCATACCACGGCTCGGAAGAAGGCGTGGGCTGGAACTGGGTGCGTATGATCTCGGCATTCGCCGCCCCCTGGGTGCTGGTCGCCAGTCATCATCGGCAGGATATCGAAGACTTCCAGGTAAACAACCCCCGTGTGGTGCGTAACGTGACCTTTGTCTATGTGCCCCACAAGCCCTGGCATTACCGGCCCACGCCGGGATGGAAGTGGATAGAGGGGTCGGTATTCAAGCCTGTCATGAACATGGCCTATGCCTTGTGGCTGCGCGATGCATTCAAGGTCGCCAGGGGTTTGCACCGGGAACAAGGGTTTGATCTTGCCCACCAATTGACCTACGTTGGTTTTCGTTTTCCCGGCCACTTGTGGAAGCTGGATATTCCTTTTATCTGGGGCCCCATTGGTGGGTTGGAGAATACACCCTGGCGTTTTCTTCCCGTATTGGGCTGGCGTGGGGCTATGTACTATGCCGGTAGAAACCTGATCAATTCCCTGCAGAAGCTGACTTTACGTTCGGCGCGCAAGGCATTCAACAAGGCTAATGTGCTCATCGCGGCGACCAGCGGTATTCAGAAGGAAATCGATCGCTGGTATGGGTGTGCGAGCCAGGTGATTGTGGAGGTGGGGCCGCCGGACAAGGTGGCATCGAAAATCAATGGGCGCCAGTCGGATGAGCCTTTGCGCCTGGTATGGAGTGGTGAACATCTGCCGGGCAAGGCCTTGCCCCTGTTAATGTCCGCCCTGGCCAATTTGCCGGAGGCGTTGGAATGGCATCCGCTGCCAGCCATGGAGAGCGAAGCGAAGGCTGGTAGACCCCAGTAGCCGCGAGGCCGCACTGTTTTCCCGGCGTGCCTTGCGCCAGAGGGAAAACAAAGTAGGCCTCCGAACGCG
>NZ_JBHNMF010000993.1:0-1031 GCF_048562965.1 Thiolapillus sp.
CCTATTGCCGCATCTCCAGTTACCTGCAGACCATGGCAAATCAGGGATACAATCCGCTGGTCGCCATTCAAATGGCCTTTTCGGGACAGCTCTATGCTGATAGGGGTGAGTAGTTACTCCTGCACATGAGAATAGAAGTTCCGGGTAGTTATTGACTTCGGATCGTAGTCAATACTGCACTCGGCAAAAATATCGGTTATCTGTTGGTAGATACGTCGTTCACTGGCACGGATGGAGCGCACTCGCTCCAGTAGCTCTTTGAAATAGTCCTTACTAAAGAAGCGACCATTTTTGAGACGCTCATCATCCATGGAAAAGCCTTTGATGATGTACTCTTTGATGAGCTGGGTAGCCCAAATTCTGAATTGCGTAGCCTGTGCAGAATTGACCCGATAGCCGACCGAGATCACGGCATCCAGATTGTAATATTTAACCCTACTTGTTTGTGTTTTCCCCTCCATAGCACCGTGTGTAGTGGTATGTTCCAAAATGGAACATACCACTGACTCTTTCAACTCATTGCTTTCAAAGATGTTTTTAAGATGTTTAGTGATTGCGGGACGCTGAACCCCGAACAGTTCTGCCATACGTTCCTGTGTGAGCCAGATGGTTTCATTACTCAGCAACACCTCGACCTTTACTTCGCCATTGGGAGCGGTGTAGAGCAGGAATTCGGTGGTTTGGTCTTGTTGGGTGATATCAGGCATGGTGTTGAAGCTCCTTCTTATTTGCATGTGCAAATTTTGCACACACTGAATTTGATTGACGGGCTTCAATATCACTGTGCGAAAACGGGTGAACTTGTAAGTCATGCTTACAAGTTGCATCCACATTGTCGCCATTGATTGCGAACTTGGGCCAGAGTGGAGAATTGAGGTGGTATTTTCTCCGCATGCTAGGCGACTGTAAACGCCAGAGAATCAGCCCTCTTGCAGCTTACTGAGGGTGATGTTCCAAGGTAGCAGGGCCTTGATCTCTTCAACTGTACTGGCCCCACCAATGTGCTGCAGCACATGGTGGATGTAGGCAAA
>NZ_JBHNMF010000994.1:0-1031 GCF_048562965.1 Thiolapillus sp.
TAACCTATTGTTTTTCAAGCGAAAGAAACAAAATAAACAAGAATATTACCAAGTACTAATTTATCCGCCATATTAGTCGGCTCTAATATTCATTGCTCCAAAAAATTGGGAAACTTCAGATAGACATTTACCGCGGCGATAACTATCAGCAGTGCTGAAATGATGAGGATGATGATCTTGTTGACATAAAAATGATGATGCCGCTCATCGAGGTGCAACTGGGTTTCCCAGCTAAGGCGTCCCACCATATCGATAAACATGCGTTTTTCTTTCTGCGGCATGAGCGGCCCCTCAGGGGATGGGGAACATTTTATTGATGCTGCGTGCGGGCTTAGCCATGTGCTGCATATCCGATGCCATGAGCTGCACCTGGTCGTCCATGCGGCTGATGGAAACGGACATGCCGTCCACAGACTGGCGCACGTTGGTGACTCTGCCGGCCATGCTGGCGATGGTTTTCCTCATCGTGGTCATACTGCTGGTGATGTCCGAGATTTCGTTCTTCATGCTGGTCGTCTGTTCGTCCATGAGCTGCAGCAGTGCCACACGCTTGGCCATGGAGTCGATGTACTGGCTCATGTGGTCCATACGAACGGTGACGGATGAAAAATTGGTATTCGTGTCCAGCACGACGTCGGAGATGCGGTTGATCTGGGAGGAAAGCGTAAGCAGCAGCACCAGTATGGAGATGGCAATGAGCGCCAGTACGACCATGCCGATGCGAATTGCGTGTTTGAGGTCATTGGCAAGCTTGGCGGAAATGTCGATCTGGCTGAGCATCATGGCTTCGAAAGACCGGCTAGCCCTGAGCAGCTGTTCATCAGAGATCTTGTCTGGCTTCGCTTCGTTTTTTGTGCTCATATTGATCCTGAGGTGAATGCCATTTTTTTATTAACCCAAGTTAATACTATACCTAGGGAAGCTCTGATTGAATCGACCAAACAGGGTAAAATATACCCACCTCCCAGAACATAAGTACAGAGCCAAATGAAGCAACAAAGTTTCGCGTCATTGACTTACGCCGCCAAGAA
>NZ_JBHNMF010000995.1:0-1031 GCF_048562965.1 Thiolapillus sp.
CTTTCTTTAAATTTTCAAATGAAGGCATGCAAGGCATGCGGCAACGCTATGATCCTTGCTATGTCAACTATTTTTTGAGATTTTTAGTGGTTTTTCTCCTCTGAAACTCTAAACTCTAGTAAGAATATGATTATTAAGTTATATTTTGGGAAACCGCCATTTGCCCTTCAAGCAGACCGATGGCGGTCTCCAGAGGTTACAGATCGCCGTTTACACCCGCATCAACAATGCTGTAAATGGTATCACGCACCTTGATCGCCAGAGGCTGCAGATCCTTGGGCAGGCTTACGCCCTTGACCATCATGTCCATGTTCATGGTGACGATCCAGCCCTGCCCCTTGGAATCCTTGAGCACGGCGATGCGGCAAGGAAGGAAACCCGCAAAGATGATGTCATGCTCGACCATTTTCTTGGCGATCAGGGCATCGCAGAACGCCAGGATGCGCATGTAATTGGCTTCTTCTCCCATGGCCTTGACCTGCTCGGACAACGGCAGGTCTGCGACCAGCTTGAAATTGAGGTTGTTGGCGCGCAGCATCATGGAATCGATGGCATCTTCGACGGACACATCATCATTGATCTTGAACTTCTGTATGCTGCTCTGAACCATCTTCTGCATGGTTGCCTGATCCATCTCGGGTTTGGCGGCTTTCTTCTCGGCAGCCATTGCAGACATTGAAACAAACAGGGCAAGGCCAATGGCCAGAATCTTTTTCATGATAAAAACTCCTCATACTCATTTGATTGTTGTAAATATACCGCAATACTAACCCTTTCCCGGTGCTGCGGGGTATTGTGGAAAACCACAACTTCTGCAGCCTGAATCTCACTGGCCGTTGAAAAACAGAGTTTTTCAACGGCCAGTGAGTGGCACAAGGAAGTGCCACTATTTTAAATGACGCCAAGTCATTGATAATCTGAAGTTTCCCAGAAATTATTCAAGCCACCATGCGCAGCAGCACAGTGACCAGAGAATTTCCGGGGGGATTGCCGGGTTTGGGGCAAACCCTGGCAAAATTCTCATCCAAAGC
>NZ_JBHNMF010000996.1:0-1030 GCF_048562965.1 Thiolapillus sp.
CCTTGGCCTTGGCCTCGGCAATGGTGCGTTTGGAATCTTTCCTGGGAGGGTCGAACAGAGGGATCAGGCCGACAAAGGTAAATGTATCGGCATCTGCTGTCCTGAAAGCCACGCCCAGCGTGCGAAAACCGCGCTGTGCGAAGGTGTTGACCTGGGCGAAAGCCGCCTGCTTGTCCATATCACGGTTGTGGCACAGATCGATGATGACCTGCGGTGCGCCTTTGGTAACGATCAGGTCCGGCCCATTGCCGCTGGAGAAGGTGGCTTCTGTGCGCTTCGAGACCGGATCGAAAGGCACGAATTTCTTCAGCGTGTAGTGGCTCAGCATGCCCTGCAGGCCACGACGATTCAGGATTTCGAAGATGGGTTGTTCGATGGGGTCCTGGTTTTCCTCCCGGCTGGCCAGCGCCGCGTACAGAAACAGATCATCTTCGCCAAAATCACCGGCCACATAGGCGGGCGCGACAGACATGCGGTTCTGCGTCAGCGTTCCCGTTTTGTCCGAACACAGAATATCCATGCCGGCCAGTTCCTCGATGGCGTCCAGGCGGCTGACGATGGCCTGTTTTTTTGCCAGGGCGGTGGCGCCAATCGCCATGGTGACCGTAAGTACAGCGGGCATCGCTACGGGAATTGCTGAGATGGTCAGCACCAGAGAGAAGATCAGTACTTCAGTGAGCGGTTCATGACGCTGAATTCCCAGATAGATGATGATGGCGATCATCGCCAGGGTAAGCAGGATGAGGAAGTTTCCTACCTTGATGACCATGCGTTTGAAATGGCTGCGCCCTTCCATTTGCGCCCTGGCTACCAGACCGACGGTCTTTCCAAAGTAAGTGTTCAGGCCTGTGCCGGTGACAATGGCCACCATCTCACCCTGCTTGACGACAGTATTGGCATAGGCTTCCTGGCCAGCCTCTCTGTCCACCGGCAAGGATTCACCGGTCAGGGCGGACTGGTCTATCTGCAGAAAATCACCCCCTCCCAGCAACTTGATATCGGCGGGAATGATATCTCCAATTTTAACTTT
>NZ_JBHNMF010000997.1:0-1024 GCF_048562965.1 Thiolapillus sp.
CCAAGCTATTCACAGAGGCTAACAATGAGCTACAAACACCTAAGTCTTGAAGAAAGACATTATATCGAAATTGAAATGAGAGCGGGCAAATCATTGAATAAGATAGCGAAGGCGCTGCGCCGTTCACAAAGCACCCTCTCACGCGAAATAAGCCGCAATACAGGACAAAGAGGATACCGACACAAACAGGCAGAGCGATTAGCAAGTGAGCGGCACGAAAACAAACCGAAAGCCGTCAAATTGACTGATGAAATAAAGAAAATCATCACTGGCTACCTTGAACAGGATTGGAGTCCTGAACAGATCGCAGGGCGTTTAAAAGTCGATGGCATTATTGAATTGCATCATGAAACCATCTATCAATATGTCATGGCGAATAAACGAGAGGGTGGCATGCTATACAAGCATTTGAGACACCAAAATAAGACCTGTCGGAAACGTTACGGAGCTGCTCACAACCGTACAGGGATCCCGAATCGGGTGGATATTGAAGAACGACCACAAACCGCTAATAATCGTGAACGTGTTGGAGATTGGGAGGCTGATACCATCATTGGTAAAAATCACAAAGGAGCGATTGTTACATTGGATGACAGGAAATCAAAGCTCCGCCTGGCAGCACCCTTAGCAGGTAAAAAAGCTCACTTTGTGGCGGATGCCATGGTGTCATTACTGTCACCTATCCAGGCCTTTGTCGTGACCATCACGTTTGATAATGGAAAGGAATTTGCGCACCATGAAACCATTGCCAAGGCATTGGAGTGTGATACATATTTTGCCAAACCTTATCATTCCTGGGAACGGGGGCAGAATGAGAACGCAAATGGCTTATTACGGCAATATTTTCCAAAGGCTATGGAACTGCTTGATGTAACCACCAAGCAGGTACTGGAGGCAGTTCATAAGCTCAACAGCAGACCCAGAAAATGTTTGGGCTTTAAAACACCCTATGAGATGTTTAAGGAGCTAACAGGTATCGATATGAAAAATTTAATGGGTTATGCACTTATTACTTGAATTCAGG
>NZ_JBHNMF010000998.1:0-1024 GCF_048562965.1 Thiolapillus sp.
GGTACATCTTTACGAACTACGTGATCCCGCCGGAACAGCAGGAGGGAATGCCCCTCGGTTGCCGGCAGGTTGTGAGTAGAACTCAGAAGGGTTGTGTGTTCGGCCGCAGTGCTGTGAGCCTCAGTATCCATTTCTATTACGGATTCTGTGAGCGCGAGTTCACCGATCATAGCGCCACTGGGATCCGCATAGGTTACGGGAGCGTTTGCGCCATAGGTGTACCCGGAGACGAACTGATTAGCCGGATCTGGTGTGGTAAACCGTGAAAGCCGGGGATTGAGGTCTCGTAGACCTAAGGGTACCAGGTCCCCATAGTACTCACCTCCTGCGTAGCGTGGGCTGCACAGCGCAGTACCGGTCATTGCCAGATATAACAGAGCGATAGCTGGAGCCTTCATTCGTAAGGACCTTCCGTTTGAGGAGGTAGCCCCTGAGATGCACTGGGCGCGTAGGTACGTGCGTAGGGGTGCGCCCGTTGTAGTGACCGTTGCTGGCGTGCGAAGCCACTCAGGTCTATAGCACCAAATTCCTCAGTAGGCAGCTGGTACCGCTGTATGTGGCTGTATGTGGGTTGCGGGATACTGACAGGCTGTTCTACAACGTATACGGGCATGGTTGGTGGTATGAAAGTTTTAGGCGTTTTCAGGATACCGCGCAGGGTATATTCGCCTTCGGGTGAAAGACCGTAGTCTTGTATGTGCCGGCGAATTACATAATCGCGGGATTCGTATGAGAGGCTTGAGGCTCTTAGCATGACCTGATTGATCCAGTAATGCTTTGTTGTCCGTTTAGAGTTGTACACGCTTTCCAGCAGTTTCACACGGTCCCTGGCGGCTTTTAGTGCCGCAGCTGCCTTTTCCTGGATAGGGACGGCTTGCCGGTAGCGCCAAATTGAATAACGCAATTTGGCCGTATTCCGTATAGCCAGCGCCTCTTCCGACAACATACTTTCAGTTTGTCTGGACAGCGTAGCAACTGGAGAGGGTGGCGGGACATGGCTAACTTCTTCGTGGATGATCTGAAC
>NZ_JBHNMF010000999.1:0-1022 GCF_048562965.1 Thiolapillus sp.
GAACTAAATAATATAGGTTTTGAGCACCCCAAGGAAGTTAGTATTGAGACCGTATCAGCAGATGTTCTGCACGGGGCGTTGGTTGGGCCGAAGGCAAAGCGCAGGAGAATGAACAAGAGAGACATTGATTATGCTGCGCTGAATAGTGTGGGCCCCTTCGATTTCGAACTCTATTGGTACAACCGCAAGACACAGCGAAAAGGAAAATCCACTGGGGAATATCAAGCTTTGCGCAATCTGCTCGACCAATGGATGGGTATTCGCCTATACCGTGATGGATTCAGAGTTTACCCCTATGGCACAGAGGACGACGATTGGCTCGAATTGGATAAGACAGCCCTTAAGTCTAAAGGCTATGCACTCAACAGAATCCAACTTGTTGGGCAGGTTGAAATTGGTCGGTTGTCGAACCCCGAACTCCTCGATCAAACAAATCGCGAAGGCCTTCGGCAGACACCTGAAGAAGCGATTCTAAAGGAGACTGTTCAGTTTGCTGTAGAGCGTCTTCGAGATGAAATGAACCGCATCACCAAGGAACAAAAGGACGCTAAAGAGCCCTTCATTGCAGATGAAACTAAGACTGCCGATCTCGAAAAACGGATGAAGACGGCTATCAAGTCAATTCGAAAAATCGTTCCGTCTGAACATCGAGAGGTCGTTCAAGAACTCGAGTTGGTGCGAGAGGAGTTTGCACGATTTGCGTCCCAGGCTCGTGAGCGCATTGCTGATATGGAAAAGGATGCCGACCAGATGATCGCGATGGCGGGTATTGGTCTGATGGTGGAAGTCGTTGCGCATGAACTCACGCGATCTGCTGAAGATGCACTAGATGTATTGAACAGTCTTAAGCGCAAGACCGTTCCGGAGGAAATTCGGCGTCGACTTGAAAGTCTGAGAGCGTCTATGACGAGTATCAGCAAGCGATTAAGGATTCTCGACCCTCTCAGTGTCACCGGAAGGCAACGTAAGGAACGTTTCAATCTAGATGAGCTTCTGAATGAAATGCTGGAAGCTCATGAAGC
>NZ_JBHNMF010001000.1:0-1021 GCF_048562965.1 Thiolapillus sp.
TATCATTGATGGTATTGCTGATCTGAGCGACAAGCACTTTGCAGTGATTATTGATGAAGCACACAGCTCCCAGAGCGGCACCGCCCATGACAATATGAATCGGGCGATGGGAAAAAACGATGTCGACGACGACACTCTGGATGCCCAGGATAAAATCCTGCAAGCCATGAAATCTCGCAAGATGAGAGGCAATGCTTCCTACTTCGCCTTTACTGCCACACCTAAAAATACCACGCTGGAAAAGTTTGGTACAAAGCAACCGGATGGCAGCTTCAAGCCGTTTCATCTCTATTCGATGAAACAGGCGATTGAAGAAGGCTTTATTCTGGATGTGCTTGCCAACTACACAACTTATAAAAGCTATTACGAAATCCAGAAGTCCATCGAAGAAAACCCACTATTCGACAGTAAAAAGGCACAAAAGAAACTACGTGCTTACGTGGAAAGTCATCAGCAGACCATTAATATTAAGGCTGAGATCATCCTTGATCACTTCATACCTCAGGTTGTCAACAGCAAAAAACTAAAAGGCAAAGCCAAAGGCATGGTGGTTACCCAGAACATTGAAACGGCTATTCGCTACTATAAGGCCATTACACGCATATTGGATGAAATGGGTCATCCATTTAAGGCACTCATCGCTTTTTCTGGTAACAAGGAAGTGGACGGAGTCGAGTATACCGAAGCACAGATGAATGGCTTTGCTGAAAACGATACCCGTGATTACTTCGATAAAAACGATTACCGGTTACTGGTCGTGGCTAACAAATATCTGACGGGCTTTGATCAACCAAAACTCTGTGCGATGTATGTTGATAAGAAGTTGCAAGGTGTATTGGCGGTTCAGGCACTTTCACGTTTGAATCGCGCAGCGCCTAAATTGAGCAAAAAGACTGAAGACCTGCGCTGCCAGCCATGGAGAGCGAAGCGAAGGCTGGTAGACCCCAGTAGCCGCGAGGCCGCACTGTTTTCCCGGCGTGCCTTGCGCCAGAGGGAAAACAAAGTAGGCCTCCGAACGCGG
>NZ_JBHNMF010001001.1:0-1018 GCF_048562965.1 Thiolapillus sp.
ACTTAATTCTCTTCATAGAAGAGCTGCAAAGTTGATGATGCCCGATTTATCGTTAACAACCGATGCTAAGCTACAGCACTTGGGACTACTCCCACTTCGAGAAAAGCTCATGTTAAATAAAGCTGTGCTAGTCTTCAAAGCTTTTCGAAATCTGGCACCCCAGTATCTCAAAGACCTTTTTATTTGCCACAACAGTCGTGCCCCATCGCGACCTATAATACTGCCCAAACCCAGAATAGACCTGTTTAAAACCAGCTTTTCTTTCGCAGGTGCGTCCCTTTGGAACTCTATTCCAACATATATAACTTCCTGCGGTACACTCATCAGCTTCAAAACGCAGCTCGGCAAATGGCTCAGACACAAAATGTAATAGTTATGTAACTTCCTGTTTATGAATGCATGTATGTATGTCTATATTTCCATGGTTTTATGCTCTGTTTCATGCTTTACTCTACTGTTCATAACCATGATTGTTATTTCACATCGGCTTATTTGTGACTGTGTATACTCTTTTTTTTAATTTTATTTTATTGTGAACCTTGTTAATATTAGGATTCATATTGATTATGTGTGTGTATTTGACGCTTTCTTCCTTCTGTATCTTCTGTTTTTGTTTGCCGTTCTTTTCTACTTAGTTATATACAGTATTAGATTACGTCTGAGTTTGCAACTTCACTTGTCTTCACTTAACTTTTTCAGTCTTGTTTAATTACATGCTTTCTGGTGATAAATGCTCTGTTTAATTGTTTTGTACTCTGATCACCTCACCCCCTCCTCCCCCTACCACCCTGTTTTGTCTTTTGATTGTTTGCTTTTTCTCGTAGGTACTTTATGTTATTTTCCCCTGTATATGCTACTATGATTGCTATAGTTATACTCGTTTTTATCATCGTCGTTTTTGGCAAAGTTCGTATTATTTTTAAGTGTTTGTAATTTGTATCAAGGACAGGTTGCTCGACAGGCATTTGTGCCTTAACCTCTATCCTTGTGTAATAAAAGTTCAGTCAGTCAGTCAGTC
>NZ_JBHNMF010001002.1:0-1018 GCF_048562965.1 Thiolapillus sp.
CTAGTTAGTGGAAATAGAGAGCGATATTATGAAAACAGCTAAAAAATCAACCCTGATATCTGCAGCAGTCGGTCTGGCAATGATCAGCGGCAATACAATTGCTGCCGGGGCTTTCACAGGCATCCATCCGTTGCTCAGCGACAGGTTTACAATCGGCGCTGGTGCATTCTGGCCCTCTATATCAGGGCATTTTTCCATTGACCCTCCAGGCGGTGGTAACGGCACGGATGTCGATTTTCAGAAAGATGCCGGATTGGACGACAGCCTTACTTTGCCGGCATTTGGAGCTACGTGGCGACTCAGCAATCGCTGGCGGGTTCAGGGAGAATTTTTCACCGTTGGACAGTCCACTACGCATTCGGCCAGAAAAATCCTGGATATCGGGGGCGATCTGATCGAAGTAGGTGCCAAACTGAAAACGGACTCGGATCTGGATATCGCGCGCGGTTTTTTAGGGTACAGTTTTGTAAAGACCGACAAAGCCGATATGGGTGCCGGGTTGGGTCTGCACTATCTGAATATCGATATTTCAGTAGTGGGCGAAATAAAAGTGGGTAATGAGGAGAGGAAGGCCAGGCGCGGCATTGACGACTGGGCCGTTTTACCCAATGTTGGCGCCTATGCGGGGTACGCATTTTCTCCAAAATGGTTTGTTGGCGGCCGCGTGGACTGGATTAGCGCAAACATCAATGATTACGATGGCGCGATCTGGAATGCCGAGGCCACAGTTCAATATCAGATGTTCAAACATTTCGGTGTGGGTGTGGCTTATCGCTATCTTGATTTTGAACTTGGAAAAGACAATGGGACGAAAAAGGCTGACTGGTTTATTCAATCGGAATACAGTGGTCCCATGCTGTTTTTTACAGCCAATTTCTGATGGGTAGTATATAGAGCCTAGAGTTTAGAGTAAGCAACATTGTTCCACCGTATATTTTCGGGTGAAATAAAGTTGCTATTTTGTTCATACTGCCCGTTAGAGCTTGTTCTATACGCTGATTGCTGCATCCTGCTCACT
>NZ_JBHNMF010001003.1:0-1014 GCF_048562965.1 Thiolapillus sp.
GATAGCTCCTTTTTGGAATATAATCACATGGTACCCGACACGTAGCCATAGGTCAGAGTCATTCACATGTCTATTCCAGCGCGGACGGCTGGACGGTACATGATACCGGAAATAGTGATGGTTTCTTTGGAATTGCCTGGGGTGATTCGAAATTCATAGCCGTGGGTAACAGAGGCACTATCATTGGCAGCGCAAACGGGAAAAACTGGTGGTTTCTGTCCCGTGCCGCAACAGGCGAACCTCTGAGGCAGGCCAGCAGGAGTGACTCCCGTTATGTCGCCGTGGGCGACAACGGCACTATACTCTCCAGTGAGGATGGCGCTCTGTGGACTCCTCAAACATCAGGTATCACGAATTCCCTCAGGGATGTCGTCTGGAATGGATCAATTTTTCTGGCCGTGGGCGAGCAGGGAACTATCGTGACCGGCGGTGCCGATGGCAGCACCTGGACAGCGCAGAATTCGGGTGTGACTGTGCAGTTGAATGGCATTGCCGTGGGGAACTCTGAATTCGTCGTGGTAGGAAACAATGGCGCGATTCTCACCAGTGGCAACGGGAGGGACTGGTCGGTACGTTCTTCGGGTGTGACAGCCGATCTCAAAGACGTGGTATGGAGCGGCAAGTATTTTGTGGCAGTGGGTGAGAACAGCACGGTGCTGACCAGCACGGATGGCAGCAGCTGGGAAGCCCAAAGCGTTAGCGTGGCCGATTCAATGAGCGGCATAGCCTGGAGCGGATCCCTGTTTGTCGTCACTACCGATTCGTCTTCGCGCAACTTATTTACGAGCGGTGATGGCCGTCATTGGACGGTGGCGCAAGCGCAGGGCGTTGGAACCCAGGGTATCGCATGGAACGGTTCGCTTTTCATGGCGGTTACGCAGGACGGGTCAGTGTTTTTTAGTTTAGCGTAGAAACCCACGTCCTTAGGACGTGGTCATGAGTGATAGGCTCAGCCTGTCACGACTGATACGGCCCATGTTACAACCCGAAACTGAGTTGTCCCCACAACTGAAT
>NZ_JBHNMF010001004.1:0-1014 GCF_048562965.1 Thiolapillus sp.
ATGAGGAACTTTGGGAGAGCATCCTCCCACCCCGTACGCGGCGTGATCTCGTGCCATGGTTGAAGAAGCCGCTACGATTTCCACTCTACAGTGAGGACGCATTGCGAGAATTCGCGCAAGGATCGACGAATCTGCTCCCCTCCTACGAGGAGGGGTGGCGCGAGGTCTGCCGCAACCGTTTCTTTCATAGCCTGTTCGCGCTCTGTGATCTGGCACGCGATGGCGTGTGGCCGACTGAGCGATGGCACGAGGCCCTGCATGCCTGGAGTGAAGAAGACATGCTGCAGCGGTCGTGGTGTTATGCCGCCCCCCTGGTGCAGCGCATGCCCGACACCGTTATCCAGGAAATCGCTCATGGCGTGACGGGATGGATCGAGGTGGTATCCGGGACGATTAACCGTCACAAGGGCATCCTGCTGGACCTGTGTCGCCGTGTATTGGAAATGCCACTCGAAGCGGACACGGGGATGACACACAATGGCGGGCCAACGGATCAGCCTGTCGCCGAGGCACTCAACCACCCCATCGGGCATGTCACGCAGGTGCTGATCAACCTGTGGTTCAAGCGGAACCCAAACGACAACGATCTTCTTCCAGAAGAGATCAAACCTTTCTTTACCGAACTGTGTGATGTTCAGAAGGTCCGATTCCGCCCCGGTCGGGTACTGCTGGGGTCGCAACTGATCACCTTTTTCCGGGTGGACCGGGCGTGGACTGAGCAATATCTGTTACCGCTATTCAATTGGGACAATCCGACCGAAGCGAAAGCCGTGTGGGAAGGCTTCCTGCGGTTACCCCGCTACCAGCCCCTGCTGACGGCACTCAAAGCCCCGTTCCTTGAGAGTGCAGAGCACTATACCGACCTGAGTGGACGCTACAAACAACGGTTCGCAGCCTTCCTGACGTACGCAGCATTGGAGCCAACCGAAGGATACACTATGGATGAATTCCGTTCTGCGATGGGTGCGCTGCCTCAAGACGGGATTGAGGCGTCCGCGCAGGCGCTTTTTCAGG
>NZ_JBHNMF010001005.1:0-1013 GCF_048562965.1 Thiolapillus sp.
CCCAGACAATTGGCTCCCGCTCAATCCGGGTGACCTGCTCGGAAGAGCCGGATGCGGGAAATCCGCACGTCCGGTTCTGTGAGGGTGAAAGCCAGCAATGGCCGATCTACTCGACTAGCAAAAGCCGGCTCAGCGTTTCAGGATCAGTTCTACCACTGCCTTGCTGCCGAAGTAGGCCAGGGCGAGGACGATGAAGCCTGTCAGCGTCCAGCGTATGGCGGTACGGCCCCGCCAGCCGAAGCGGTAGCGTCCCCACAGCAGCACGGCAAAAGCCAGCCAGGCCAGAATGGACAGCAGGGTCTTGTGCACCAGGTGCTGGGCGAACATGTCGTCGAGGAAGACGAAACCGCTGGCCAGCGCCAGCGTCAGCAGGATGAAGCCGATGGTGATCATCTCGAACATCAGGCCTTCCATGGTCTGCAGAGGTGGCAGGGCGCGGATGAAGCCGCCGGGGTGATGCTTGCGCAGGTGGCGGTCCTGTATGGCCAGCAACACAGCCTGAACGGCTGCCATGGCAAGTACGCTGTAAGCCAGGATGGAACTGATCACATGGGCGCGCAGTTCCCAGTTGGTGTCTGGTGGGAGCAGGCGCACGCCGGGAAAGAAATAGTCCAGCAGCAGGGTGCAGGCGGCGATGGGCAGCAGCACCACGCCCAGGGATTCGATGGGCTTGCTCAGAGCGGCCAGCAGATAGAGCAGGGCGATGACCCAGGCGGCGAAGGAGACGGCATTGAAGAAGCTGAAGTTAACGCCCTGCATGGTGTGCAGGGACAGGTACAGCAGATAGCCGTGCAGCAGCAGCGCCGAAAAACCCAGTACCAATCCCGTGGTTTTGGGCGGGCGACCGGCCTTTTCCGTCTTCAGCAGGCGCAGGGTGAACACGGCGCCGCTGAGAATATACAGGATGACGGCGGCAATCATGATGAGGGTGTTTTCCATGGGGTGAAATGATGGCATATCACGTCACATACCGAAAGTCCCGCATACCCGATATAATCAGCGGTATCACTGAA
>NZ_JBHNMF010001006.1:0-1012 GCF_048562965.1 Thiolapillus sp.
GAACATATTTCTACATCATCAATAAAAGAATTTGTTAAGGAACTTGGTGCTTCATCAGTTAAAAAATCAAAGAACAACAACCCAATAAAAACCAGGTCTGAAGAACCCACGGGCGGAAAATTAGACCCCGCTAATTCTGCATCTTCAGAATCTTCAGATGGTGGGGGAACAGAGGAAAGCACGAAAGATACGCAAAAGAACACATCCGAAAGCAAAGAAAAAAGCGATCCAAAAACAGAAAGTACGATTATCAGAAAACCCAAAATTGTAGTTTCAATTGGGAATGAAACAGGGGAATTAGTCACGAATCGCATTGCTAATGAGGGGATGGTTTGGGTCGATTTGGTGGGTGATATTGCAGAATACCCCGCTTCGAGTATTCAAATTATAACCGTGATAGAATCGGTTTAACGACATAGCGTTTCAGCACCTCGATGGGGGCCCGCCCACGGAACCGGCGCAAAGATGCAACACATAAATTCACGACGCACCTGGCGGAATGCTATGGCGTCATCTTCGTGGGCGATGTGAGTAGTGCCAAGCTGGTCAAGACCAAAATGGCGAAGTCCGTTTTGTATGCTGGCTGGCATCAGCTCAAGACACAACTGAAATACAAAGACATAACGCAGTGAAGCTCTTTATTTGGAATTCTTTTTCTTGGAATAATCTTTGTTCCAATTGCGGCAATAGTTGCATTGATAGGAACACTCATTGCTATTAAGAATAACAATATAGCGGGTTTAGGTGTAAATCTATTAGCGTGGCTACTCACAATTATAGGATTATTTACATCCCCGATGCTTCTAGGGTTTCTCGGTATAGCTTCATCCAGTTAAGAACCAAAGACAAGAACAAGGCTCACCTTAGGTGAGCCTATGTTTCTATCAGTAATAAATCACAATCCACGCAGTTTATTTTTAACTGCGGTTTTCCCCATACATTGATGCCGCAGCCTGTACAGCTGTATTTCAGACGATTTGTTTTCTTTCTTCTCCCCTGGTGCGTCATCAAG
>NZ_JBHNMF010001007.1:0-1011 GCF_048562965.1 Thiolapillus sp.
TACCTCCACCATGTGCTGCAGCACATCGGCAATGCCAGGACGGTTGAGGACATTGAAGCCCTGCTACCCTGGAACACGCCGGTCAAAAAAATGCAATAGGGCTGATTGTTTGGCGCTTACATAATATTCTGCGTTGGATCGGACAAAATGGCTTGCTGGGGTCGAAGTCACCCAAGCGGAGCAAGGCGCAGAGGCGACGGATCAGAACCGTGATGCAGAAACTGATGTATGTTGCCGCACGTATCATCAAAACAGCGCGCACCATCAAGATAAGTTTTGGCAGAAGTTGTCGAGCGCTGCAGGCCTTTGATGCGGTGTATCGAAAACTGGCCTATGGCCAGGCGTACCGGATCATAGCGGATAAGCCTTGCCCCATGGAGCAGTGCGCCTGAAATCCGTCGGTGTGTCATTCTTGCGGCAGCCCCGCTGAAAATCATGTCGCTGAGCAGTCAAACAAGGCAGCCGCCAGCCAAATAACGCTACCAGATGTAAGAATGAGCGGGCAAAATTGAAGGCCGCATTTGAAAATACGGATTCAGGCAAAAAAATAAAACCGGCTCACGCTTGCCCACCCGTTACACTTGTGGGACACTTCCGCAGTATAAAATATTAAGCGTACAGGGGATTGCAACATGAATATCAGAACCATGTTGACAGCTGCCTGTACATTGGTGTTAGCTGCTTGTTCAGTGGTCACTGAAGTAGTTCCAGCTGGCAAAGATACTTATGTGGTGGCTGGCGAGGCTTCCGTCGGAGAAACATCAGGGGCAATAATAAAAACAACCCTTTATAAAAAAGCCACTTCATATTGTGAATCGATAGGAAAAAAGTTTTTACCGCTTAACGATTCAAAATCCTCGTATACTGCGGATCTTCGTTTTCGTTGTTTAGAGGAAGATGATCCGGAATATAGAAGGCCAATAATGGAATCAGTGCCTAACGTTAGAATCGAAAACCTGAATCCGTAACTTAGTGAACAGTAATAATGCCCTAATTCTCGGAATACAAAAG
>NZ_JBHNMF010001008.1:0-1010 GCF_048562965.1 Thiolapillus sp.
GAAAGTCCCCGCCAATCGCCCCCTGGCCGACTTTGCACCCACCATCATCCTCAAGGCCAAGGATTTTGCCACTGAAATCACCATTCACAACGCCCGCGAACAAAACATGCGCAGCGAGCCGAAAATCTCGCAGGAGCATGTCACCAATAACCAGGCCGTCCGTCAAACCCTGCTGGGCCGGGGCATCCGCCCGGAAACCTTGCCGCCGGAAGAGGATGTGAAAAAAGTCGAACGCCGCCTGACCTCCGAGCAGAAAAAGGCGCTGAAGAATCCTGACGGGCTGGATTCCGAATGAGCGGCAAAGAAGCAAAGGCCGTGGTGCCAAAGCTGCGCTTTCCCGAGTTTCGGGATGCGGGGGCGTGGGAGGTGAAGCGATTGGGGGGCTATTTAGTGGGCAAACCGGAATACGGTGTGAATGCACCAGCAGTTCCATTTCAAGAAAACCTGCCAGCTTACTTACGAATTACCGATATATCAGAAGAAGGTAAAATAGTAAAAAGCAACAGGGTTTCTGTAGATTTACGTGCGAAAAGAGAACAATACCTATCTGTCGGCGATATTGTTCTTGCGAGGACTGGCGCAAGTGTTGGAAAATCATACAAATACAGGTCAAAGGATGGCAAGCTAGTCTTTGCAGGGTTCCTAATACGTATTAAGTCAAACCCCGAAAAGCTTAATTCTGAATTTCTATTTCAATATTTGTATACAGGCCGTTATTGGCGATGGGTTGAATTTAGCTCTGCAAGAAGTGGGCAGCCAGGAATAAATGGTGCTGAATATGCATCAATGCTTCTTCCTATACCTCCAGAGCTTTCTGAACAACAAAAAATCGCCCACTGCCTCTCCTCCCTTGATGAGGTGATCGGGCTGCAAGCCAAAAAGGTCCAGGCCCTGAAACAGCACAAGAAGGGCCTGATGCAGCAGCTCTTCCCCGCCGAGGGCGAAACCACACCCCGCCTGCGCTTTCCTGAGTTTCGGGAGGCGGGGGCGTGGGAGGTGAAGCGTTTGGG
>NZ_JBHNMF010001009.1:0-1010 GCF_048562965.1 Thiolapillus sp.
GACGAATGGATTGTGACATGAAATACCTGCTTCCTGATTCTCTGATGAACCCCCCTGAACCCCTGTCCGTCACCGTCCTCGGGGCGGGCGGCACCGGCGGTGAAGTGTTGAACCTGCTGGTGCGGCTGCACATGGGGCTGCTGGCTCTGGGCAGCCAGGGCTTGCAGGTTCGCGTGTACGATCCTGCTGTGTTCCGTGAGGCGAACCTGGGCCGCCAACGCTGCCTGCCAAGTGAAGTGGGGCAATACAAGGCGCTGGCACTGGTCAACCGCATCAATCTGGCCTTTGGGCTGGCCTGGGAAGCGTACCCGGCGGCAATCAACGGCGAAGCGCTTGTTGAGAATGTGCCGGATATACTCATTGGCTGCGTGGACAAAGCGCGTGTGCGCCAAGACATTGCCAACACGTTCAGCGATTCCCGCCATGATGCCTATGGTGACTATTTTGACACCTGCCTGTGGCTGGACATGGGCAATTCCCGCTATCAGGGACAAGCGGTGCTGGGGGAACTGCTCCATGACAGAACGAACGAGTTTCGACTGCCGCATGTGGCCGATCTGTTCCCCGCACTGTCCCAGCCCGAACAATTCGATGAGGATGATACGCCGAGCTGTTCTCTGGCTGAGGCCATCGGCCCCAATGGCCAGGACTTGCTGATAAACCCCATTGTGGCTAATCACGGTATCAATCTATTGTGGCTGTTGCTCACCACGGGCGTTCTCGAAAACCACGGGGTCATCGTGGACAGCCGAGCCATGACGACCATGCCCATGCCAGTCAGTCAGGAGGCTTGGGCGTTCTATGGCTATTCTGGAAGCAAAATTGAGAAGGCGGCTTGAACTGCCAGGAGGATCGTGTTGAACCTTGATTACCTGAGCGATGCGCGGGACAAAGCCCTGCTGTCGGCCACCCCGACCCTGATGGCTCCCCATTTCGGGGAACTGCCACCCTGTGACCTAGTGTAGTGTTGCGTTCTTGACGGAACTAATAATTACAGTATTTATCTATAA
>NZ_JBHNMF010001010.1:0-1009 GCF_048562965.1 Thiolapillus sp.
CACAATAGAAGCTGTTGAAAAACAAGTTTCTGATTTATATAACGATATTCTATCGACACCCTCCGCCTGAACTGCAGCCGTCTATGAAAGGAAGCCATGTTTGATTCCGCAATCATCCTGATCCCCGCTCACGACGAAGCACAATCGGTGGCTGCGGTGATCAGTGAGGTGTCCAACCGCACGGACTGCCGTATCGTCGTCATTGATGATGCCAGCAGTGACGATACCGCGGAAGTGGCCAGAAAGGCAGGTGCCACAGTGCTCTCGCTGTCCGTACAGCTGGGCGCGTGGGGGGCCGTGCAGACAGGCATGCGCTTTGCACTGCGGCAGGGATACAGATTTGTCATCACCATGGATGCCGATGGCCAGCATGAAGCGGCCGACCTGGGCAGGCTGTTTGCCCCCGTCTACGAAGGACAGGCCGATGTCAGCATCGGGGCCTGTACCCGTCGGGGCTCGCGCATGCGCAAGATCGCCTGGGTATTTCTGAAATGGATTTCCGGGCTGAGCATGGATGACATCACTTCCGGTTTTCGCGCCTACAACAAAACGGCTCTGGAACTTCTGTCCGGCAAAGATGCAACACTGCTGGAGTACCAGGACATTGGCGTACTCGCTCACCTGAAAAGAAACAACTTGACAATCAATGAGATACAGGTAAACATGTGCCCCCGGGTATCGGGGCATTCGCGTGTTTACAGTTCCTGGCTGATGGTCGCCTACTACATGGTGCAGGCAAGCATCCTCGGGTTCAGCAAGCGCAGCAACAGATAGCCCCGCATCTTGCTAGAATAGCAGTCAGTCACCGACAAGGTTTCAACCCAGCAATGTCACACACGAATTGGATATCCGCCATCATTGGTCTGCTGACTGCCGGTCTTATCTTCTACCTGGTACGAAGAGATCATCTCCACACACGCTATGCCCTGTGGTGGGTACCTGTCGCACTGGTCATGGCTGTGCTGGGTGTCTTTCCCCAGATCGTGGACTGGATCGGTCGCATGATGGG
>NZ_JBHNMF010001011.1:0-1008 GCF_048562965.1 Thiolapillus sp.
AACGGCGCGCCTTCGGTGATATCGGAAGTATCCATTGCTTTCTCCTCTGTCGTGGGATTCGGGGAGAAAGTCTGCACAGGGTCAGGTGTGGAAAATAGGTGTGGATTCTTGGGCGCTTACGCAACAAGTGCATCGGACCATCCATTTCCCGTGACATCAAAGCCGCCGGCTGGAAGCCCGTCAGCATCTGTTGAACCGGCTACATATACGTTGCCAGATGCATCCAAAGCTATGTCTTGAAGGTTTGTGTTGGACCATGCCTGCAGATCAAACAGAGTAGAAGATTTCAACTGACCAAGATTGGCATCCAGTCTTGCAATATAACTGGCGAAGGTGTTTGTTGCATTCCATTGATCGGATGTCTGATAGGCCCCTGTAGTGGTAGGAAATACCGAACCGTCTGAGGTCCCTCCCGTGACGAAAACATCCCCATTTGGTGCTATCGCCAATGCATTTCCCCAGTCACTACTCGATCCACCCAGAAAGGTAACGGCCAACAACGTTTTCAAATCCGGGGAAAACTTGGCAATAAAGATTTCTGTACTGCCATTGTAAGAATCGTCATAGCTTCCCGGTAACATCGGGAAAGATCCATCATAGTCAGTCCCATAGGGCAAACTGATACTGCCGACCACATATATATTCCCGCTGGCGTCCAGATGTATATCATTGCCCCGGTCATAGGTTCCATCTCCACCTAAACAAAGTGGAGGCAACCAAACCGGGATCAACAGTCACCGGCAATGAGGCATCAAAATCACCAAGGGTAAAGCCATATTCTTTTTTTCCGGTCAGGTGGTAAGCGACTTCAACCGCAACTCGTTTTCCACCGACCTCCTGAAACGCAACTGGCGCAGAAAAATGCACTGACTCCGAACCCTTCTTGAGCAGGAGCCGCCCTCTTTTGTCTACATCAAGGCTCTCTATACCGCGCAAGGAAAAACGCAGTTGCTCTATCTCTTTTCCTGAATCCAGGCGAATGATTTTTTCCGCCACACCTTCACTTAA
>NZ_JBHNMF010001012.1:0-1006 GCF_048562965.1 Thiolapillus sp.
CTGCTGACAAAGACAAGCCGTCCATGCCGGATGTCGTCAAAGAAGGAATGACGGCATTGCGCCAAGAGGTCAGCAATGTGCAACAGACCATCGTATTGA
Source organism: Thiolapillus sp. (assembly GCF_048562965.1). Taxonomy (NCBI): domain Bacteria; kingdom Pseudomonadati; phylum Pseudomonadota; class Gammaproteobacteria; order Chromatiales; family Sedimenticolaceae; genus Thiolapillus; species Thiolapillus sp. The sequence continues at coordinate 100 of NZ_JBHNMF010001012.1, forward strand.
GTCCTGAAGCAATCAACCAACTGGTAGAGATTGCGAAAAACATCAAAGGCAGTTTCCCCAGAGACCATAAGCCGGCTGGAGTTGTGCAATGAGCCTATATCCTGAGATTTATGTGTATGGCGATATTGATACCGCCGAGAAGGTCATCCAGGGGATGAACATGATCTTCAACTCGTCCGGATGGTATTCGGCCTCCGGTGCGCAATTTAACGCGGGCGGTTTTTTCACCTTTGCTGTCATGTTGACCCTTTGGGGGTCAATACTGGCTTGGTTCATCCATCAGCGCTTGAATCTTGGCCCGGTACTTTTAGCGTTCCTGATTTATATCGTTATGACGGTGCCGCGCACACCTTTGATGATCGAAGATGTGTTTTCCGGTGACACGAGAGTGGTTGCGGACACCCCCCTTGGCATTGCGGTCGTTGCCTCGCTGGGAAGCACCATCGCCAAAAAAATGGCCGATCAATTCGATACGGTTTTCACCCCTATAGGTTCGACCTCAACCATGTACAACAACGGGTTTGCATCCAATCTGCAACTGATGCTCTCGTTACGAAAAATCATCACCACTCCCAAAAACCCGTATTTCTTCACCAATTTTGCCCGGTACATGGCCACTTGCGCCAAACTGTCCACATCCACCACATCTTATGATGCGGCCACAGGAAAGGTGGCCTATCTTCTAAGTAACTATGACAACACCGCTGGCCCCATTACCTATCAGACAATTACTTACCCTGACGGACGGGGCGTAAGTTGTGCCACCGCAGCAAGTGATTTAAGCACGGAATTGACCAACTATATGCAGGGTCTTGACGGCCAGGCAAGTGTCGATCTCAACGCCGCCATTGCCGCGCCTACCGGCACCGCCTACTCATCCATGGCACAGCCAAGGTACGTTTTTCAG
>NZ_JBHNMF010001013.1:0-1006 GCF_048562965.1 Thiolapillus sp.
GATGATGGTTTCACAACTCCATCTTCTCAGAGACCGGGTGGGGGGCTCTACCCCGACAGGACTGACCTGATCATTTGCCTCAAACCCACCTCAGCTACCCACAAATTCTGCTGAGGAGCCTTATATCAGCAGCAAGGAAGTAATCGGCATATTCATACAGCCCCCATAGCACACCGAGAGCTACGATAATCGTTGCGGCACCGAATCCTATAGACATGCGCTTGTGATATTTTTCCTGAAGTCCCCAGTATCTAACTGAGGCATGCAAGGCGAGGCTTTCATCGTAGGTACGGGTTATATTCTCAAGCTCGGCATTTGTCTTCTCAAGCGACTTTTTCAACTCCTGGTCATATTTAGCAATACTGGTATCGAATCGTTTTTGCTGGGCTTCGATTAACTGACTTGACCTATTATTCAGATGATCAAGATGTTCTTGTGCTTTCTCCGCAATCTTACTTTGGCGATTAAATTCTTCATCCCAACGGTGCTTAAGCTTTTTAAGGATGTGCCCCTCATGTTCTGCTTTCCCGTGAAGGCCACGCTCCCAATCAATCGCAGCCTGAATCCCTTTTGCAACATTGAGATCCCAGTTGTTCAGATTGAAATCTAGGAAATAGGCGAGAGCAATAGCTGCTCTTGCCGGATCCGTTTCTGCCAGTTTCTGGACAAATCCCGCAAAAGGCGCATCAGCCGTGAATATCCGCTTTTCTTCCAGCCTCTCCTGGAACTCATCAACCAGTATCCCTATCTTGCTGGCATACTGCTCCTTATTGGCAACGAATCGAGGCAATTCAATTTGAGATATGTTAATCAGGGCTTGCCAGGCCGCCTCTAAAGAACGGGCTAGCGCAGCATACTCGTCATGCTGATTAGGCAACTGCGTAAAAAAATCGTAACTACTCACCCCTATCAGCATAGAGCTGTCCCGAAAAGGCCATTTGAATGGCGACCAGCGGATTGTATCCCTGATTTGCCATGGTCTGCAGGTAACTGGAGATGCGGCAAT
>NZ_JBHNMF010001014.1:0-1004 GCF_048562965.1 Thiolapillus sp.
ACGCCGCGTTCGGAGGCCTACTTTGTTTTCCCTCTGGCGCAAGGCACGCCGGGAAAACAGTGCGGCCTCGCGGCTACTGGGGTCTACCAGCCTTCGCTTCGCTCTCCATGGCTGGCAGCGTCTGAACTGATGTTCTCGATGCACTCGTTCGCCACCTGGGAGTTGGGCAGCGTTACCATGCGACCGTTCAGCGTTTCAAGACGTGTACTCCTGACGCCGATCTCGCGCACAAAACCATCGTGCCCGCTGAGCAATACACGCTCTCCTACGGTAAAAGGCTTGTCCACGAAGATAGTGAAACTGCCGAAGAGGTTGGCAATGGTATCCTTGGCGGCCATGGCGAAAGCGATACTACCGATACCCAGGCTGGCCAGCACCGCACCCACGTTGTAGCCCGCATTGTTCAGGGCAATGAGCAGCGCCATGACCCACAAGGCGATTTTCATGCCTTTCTGTATGATGGGCAGCAACTGGTCATCCAGCTTGCTTTTGGAGTGCATGACCATGGGTTCGACATAGCGCCGTATCAGTGCATCCAGAATTCTGGAAATAAACCATGCAACGTCGAAAACGATAAGGATGTAGTAGGCGTTGGCAATTACCGTCTGGGCCGTGTCGGAGGTATGCAGCAGCTCCAGGGAGAACCAGATGCCGATGATGACAATGGCAAACACCACCGGTTCTTCCAGCATGTCCACCAGGATGTCATCCATCCGGTTTTTAGTCTTGCGGGTGAAGCGCTTGACCACGTGACCAATCACCCAGTAGGCCACTCTCGCGAGCACTACAGAAGCGATTATCAGTAAAAACGCCAGCATGTAGGCGCCTATGGTGTTGCCATAGTAGGTTTTCGTCAGTATGTCTTCAAACATGTCAATTCCCGATTCGTAACTACTCACCCCTATCAGCATAGAGCTGTCCCGAAAAGGCCATTTGAATGGCGACCAGCGGATTGTATCCCTGATTTGCCATGGTCTGCAGGTAACTGGAGATGCGGCAATAGG
>NZ_JBHNMF010001015.1:0-1003 GCF_048562965.1 Thiolapillus sp.
AAAGATCATGCGCGACGTGTGCGCCATCCAGGACGTAACGCTGGCGGAATTCAACGGTGAAACCGATCATGTACATCTGCTAGTGGAATATCCCCCGACCGTGCAACTGTCGAAGCTCATCAACAGCCTAAAGGGTGTATCGTCGCGCCGCCTGCGCAAACGCTACCCGCAGATCAAAACCCACTGGATCGGAAAGAAAGGCCAGCTCTGGTCGCCCTCGTACTTCGCCGGTTCCGTGGGCGGCGCGCCCATCGAGGTGTTGAAACGCTACATCGAACAACAGCAAGCCCCTCACTAATCGCCTACCGGCGATGCGCTATCCTTCCCCTCCCTGAAGGAAGGGGCTTGTCGCGCTTTTTGGTCATGGCCCTAGCATCAGAACTGCTTGATATTGTCCGCGAACTGCCTGAAGAACAGCTGCAACTTTATCAAAACAGCGCGTAAAACCCCTTCCTTGAGGTGGGGGATATAAGCGTCATCGTCTGTGAGGGCCATTAGAGTTGCTATTCGACGAAATAGAACCACAATAGAACCATGCTGATACGCAAAGCCTACAAGTTTCGCCTAAAGACCAATCCGGCTCTGGAGCAAAAGCTGTTCCGTCAGGCCGGGTGCTGCCGTTGGGTATGGAACCAGGTCTGGTGGATGAACCAGCGGCGCTTGGCTGATAAGCAGCGGATCATCCGCTATCACGAAGCTGCGTTTTGGCTGAGCCTGTGGAAGCAAAGCGAGGAATACGGCTTCTTGCGCGAGGCCCACTCCCAGCCCCTGCAACAAACACTGAAGGATTTGGATCGGGCCTATCGGGACGGGTTTGATAAGAACCAGCCCCTCAACCGGTTGCCGCGCAAAAAGCGCAAGTTCCGACAGGCGGCCTTCCGCTACCCCCAGGGCGTGAAGCTGGACAATCGCCGTATCTATCTACCCAAGCTGGGCTGGGTGGGATTTTTCAAGAGCCGGGATATTTCCGGCACGGTGAAAAATGCCACGGTGTCCTATCAGG
>NZ_JBHNMF010001016.1:0-1002 GCF_048562965.1 Thiolapillus sp.
AGAGATGGACCCCATCGGTTGGACAGAGACTGGACGAAGATAAGTGCTTTCCTCCAAGATGAGCGAACGGCTCAGGAGAAAAGCGATGAGAAGAAAGCGACGTACCCATTCAGCGGAATTCAAGGCCAAGGTGGCCTTGGCAGCGATCCAGGGTGATCTGACCCTGGCGGAACTGGTGAAGAAGTTCGATGTGCATGCCAATCAGGTCAGCGCGTGGAAGAAGCAACTGCTCAGTGGTGCCCCGGATGTATTCGGCAAGGGAGCAAAGAAGCAGGAGAGCGCCGAGGAGACAATCCAGGAACTGCATGCCAAGATTGGCCAGCTGACGATGGAGAATGATTTTTTAGAACGCGGGCTCGAACGGATTCACGGGCCCAGAGGAAAGAAATGGTAGACCGGAAGGAACCGTTGCCAGTGGCCCGCCAATGCGAGCTGTTGGAGCTGCCGCGCTCGACTTTCTACCACGTGCCCAAGCCGGTCTCCGACGAAGAGCTGGAGCTGATGAGGCTGATCGATCGATGCCACTTGAAGTATCCCTTCTATGGCAGCCGGCGCATCCGCGACTGGCTTGAGGACCAGGGTCACCGGGTCAACCGCAAGCGGATACAGCGCCTGATGCGTACCATGGGCCTAGCCGCCCTGTATCCCAAGCGCAACCTGAGTCGGGCCAACCAGGCACACAAGATCTATCCTTACCTGTTGAGAAACCTGTCCATCGAGCGTCCCAACCAGGTGTGGGCAACTGACGTGACGTATATCCCGATGGCTCGGGGGTTCGTTTACCTGGTGGCCATCATGGACTGGTACTCCCGGCGGGTGCTGTCCTGGCGGGTCTCCAACACAATGGATGTGAGTTTCTGTATCGATGCACTCGAAGAAGCCATTGAACGCCATGGTGCACCGGAGATCTTCAACACCGATCAGGGCAGCCAGTTCACCAGTGAGGCGTTCACCGGTGTGCTCAAAGCCCATGACATCCGCATCAGCATGGATGGGAAGAGA
>NZ_JBHNMF010001017.1:0-1001 GCF_048562965.1 Thiolapillus sp.
ACACATGGATTTGGTCGGCGGCAATATCTTCAAATTGAGCAATTGTTCCCCCATTTTCTAGAGCAAGGTCATCACCTTTACAGACTACATTACCGCCGCCACTGCAAGTCTCATCACCACCACCACCGCCACCACCACCGCCACCACCACCACCTGCAGAAATAGATACGGAAACGGTGGCTGCCGTGGAAAACGTGCCTGTTGCATCTTTCAGTCGGTACTGAAAACTATCGATGATTGCACTTTCAGTTGGCAAGGCAGTGTAAGTAACTATTGCACCATTTGTCGCTACTGAACCCTTGGCAGAATCTGGCCCTGAGACGATATCCAGCGCATCGGCAGGAAGGGGAAGTTTTACTGTAGCGTTATCAGAAACACTCACTGAACCACGACCTCCCCCTGTTACGGAAAGGCTATGATTTGTCACTTGGGGTATGCCATCACCACCCTGGTTAGTGCCTACACAATCCTGACCGAAGCTGAGTTCGATCCGATCTGATGTGCTATTCATATCATTAAAACCGCTGCACAACTGACCAGGATTTGGGTGACTGGGATCAACGATATATACATCTACCGCATAAGCTCCTTGGTAAAGCAATGCGATTACAACACCTACACCCATCTTTGAACAAGCTTTCTTCATTCTCCTAACTCCGACTATTCAGCATAGAACACGTCATCAGTTTAACATATGACCAATGAATGGTGGACAAGTTCCATATCACAAATCCCACGATTCCCGGATAAGGCTGAAGGGCAGAAAGAGGATTCGTACCCCAGACCTGCGGACAGTTGGCTATCGGCATCTCACCATGGCACGATGCACCCCAAAATACCCCCCTCAAGTGGCCGGAAGAAAAACTTTTCCCGTGTCGACCGCTATTAACAGGATATTGACAAAGACTCTCCCTGGACTTTTCAACCCCAGAAGCCGACAACCAAGCGTGTCTTCGGCCTCGTGATAGATTTTGGGACATCCCAGTCCCCAAAATCGACTC
>NZ_JBHNMF010001018.1:0-1001 GCF_048562965.1 Thiolapillus sp.
TCTGCTCTTTCTTTCTTCCGATCCTATCTTACTGAGAGAAAGCAAATGGTATCCATTTCTGGCTACAGTTCAAATCCTTCCACTCTCCTTCATGGCGTACCTCAGGGCTCAGTTCTCGGTCCCATTCTGTTTTTACTCTACACACAACCACTCTCACAGATTATTGATAGACACTCAGTTTCCCACAGTGAATTTGCCGATGATAGCCAGCTATATGATTCAGTTCCACGTGAACAATTTGACTCTCTGCTTAGTAACATGCAGTCATGTGTAGATGATGTAAAACTCTGGATGACGCAAAACAAATTGCAACTGAATGAAGGAAAAACTGAGGCACTGCTCATTGATCCTCAAAACTCACCAAACCTTCCACTCTCAATCACAATCGGTCAAAATGATATTTGTTTTTCAAGATCAGTCCGGAATCTAGGTGTGATTTTTGATGACAAGCTCTCCATGAAACAACAAGTTAGTAAAATATGTCAGTCCGCCTACCTGGAACTGCGTAGAATTAGCTCAATTAGACATGTCCTCACAGTTGATGCTACCAAAACCCTTGTGACATCCCTGGTTTTGTCACGCCTTGATTACTGTAATTCCCTGTTGTCAGGGATTCCTCAACAGCTGATTGACAAACTTCAAAAGGTTCAAAATTGTTCTGCTCGACTCATTTTCAAAACGTCCAAATGCACACACGTTTCACCACTTTTGGCTAAACTGCACTGGCTTCCAATAGCTCAGAGAATCGATTACAAAATTTCCTCCTTGTGCTATGATGTTGTCTCAGATACTGCTCCGCTGTACTTGTCTGATCTCCTTTGCCTTTACGTCCCTTCCCGTTCACTGCGTTCCTCTGCTGACACCCGCATCTTTCGGATTCCAACACGAAAGAAAAAGTTCCAAGGGCAGCGTGCTTTCTCCCATCTCGGCCCTGTCACTTGGAACAAACTCCCCTACTCTGTACGTCATGCTCAAACACAATCCCAGTTCAAAACTCAACT
>NZ_JBHNMF010001019.1:0-994 GCF_048562965.1 Thiolapillus sp.
ACGGGCAGTATGAACAAAATAGCAACTTTATTTCACCCGAAAATATACGGTGGAACAATGTTGCTTACTCTAAACTCTAGTTGTAAATAATAGTCAGGTCTATGAATGGTACATCTTAGTTCTCCAGAATTAGATAAAATTACGAAATTCCTAGGGAAGTACGACCTCAAATCTACAGTATCAAAACTCGCAGGCCTTCTTACAGCCCCTTCGTTTCAAGCGAATACAATCCGCATTGAAATTCTTGTACACTTGGCAGTTACATACTGTCGTGGCAATCGCAAACCCGGAATTACCGAAATTCGCAATTGGCTAAACAGGCAACTTGCGAAAACTGATATTTTGCGCCTTGAGGATCCAGTCGAAGATGTCTTCGTTACCAACGTCGAGACCCCCGAAGGGAATCGCCGAGTATTTGAAGGTATATGGGAGTCGAACGACTATTTTGCTCAGGTAGTTCTCGACACGCTTGGCAGCGGAAAGGCTCCGCAAGAATGTCATGATTTACTTGCCCCGGCATTTGCGTTGTTGCGGCTGAGTGACTGCATCGCTGAGCGACTCGGCCTGCGAAGGTGGCACATTGAGGCGTCGATGCCCAAAGGTATTGTGAGGATCGCACCGGCAACCCGGCTGGATGATCGGGCACGTGCAGTCACTTTTTCACAGGATGATCTTGAATCCCTTGGGTTGAACCGTGAAGACCTTGAACCTTTCATCCTGACAGATGAAGACAGGCAGGATATTCCCGAGGAGTCAACCGGACACTCCTCGCTCGAGAAGCACCCGCTGATTGATTTCGATGGTGAACTGGTTTTCGCGTTACCACATGCAGCTAGCCCCGCGATCCGACGGTTTGTGTTGTCGAAACTTCGGAAAATGGGTTACCTGCACGTATTTGGGGATGCTCTCGGTACCCGTCAGGCGCGACAACTCAAGAAAGATGGACTCTGGGAACTTAAGGTTGAGGTTGAGTCTCTTGTGCCACCCGAGTTAG
>NZ_JBHNMF010001020.1:0-992 GCF_048562965.1 Thiolapillus sp.
GATAGTACGGGCCGGAAGAGAGACATTGTTCCGATCCGATTCCCGTTCCTGCGCAACTGCGTAGACGTCCTCCGTCGGCGCGTAAAGAGCAAGAACCGCCTGTGCAGTCCGTCGCCAGTGGCCGCGGTTCTGGATAACGGCCTCATGTACTCTGAGCACCTCACGGATCACTGATCCACGGTCCAACTGTCGTAACTGTTCCCGGATCTGACACCATATCTTGTCGACAACCCTGTGTAGAAATTTGTTACACTCAGACTTCGTGGTGAGACTTGTACCAGGGCGCGCTGCTGTACAACCTTCGGACAACCTCAGCTTGGAAAAAACGAAGTCCTCATGGGCCAGAAAAATCGGCTTCTGGGTTTGCCGCGAAAGCAGGTGCTCAATGGGATAGTACGTACGAAAGAGGTGGAGAATACGCATACCGGAGTCACCGAGCACCCTGTTCATGAGTCCATCAAGAACAGTCTCATCCACTCCCTCCGTCACACCTTGGTGCAGACTGACAAGCCCATTCGCGATAGCGCGCAAAACCAATCTCTCACCGGTATTTTCAGGTTGTTGGAAATGCATGAGGAAATCCGATGGAAACCTGACTTCTGCAATTCGCAGCTCGAGGTTGACTGCAACTACAGGCGCACCGATTACCATGCCTGGCTGGGGTTCTACGTAGTCCTCAGATACAACGAGTTCAACAAAGTTCAGGCGAATCTCTATAGCATCAGTGGTTGCTTCCGGGTAAAGCGCCTCGACCTCGATCACCAGCCTGTCATATAAACCAATGAAGCCAGACCACATCTCATAAAGGAGATGCCGGATCTGCTCGTCACCTTCCCGTGGTATTACCAGGAGCCAGCTAGGGCCACGTGGGGTCTCCACCGCGCCAGCTAACACGCCCGCGCGCAGATGACCCAGGCTCGCATAAATCGGGCGGCCCTGCATGGATTTGAAGTACGCGTCCCTGCCGAAGCGTATGGCAGGTGAATAAGAAT
>NZ_JBHNMF010001021.1:0-991 GCF_048562965.1 Thiolapillus sp.
GCGGAAATCGCTTTGTATCATGCACTTGGGGCTTTACCCCAGCCTGAGTTTACCCACAGATTCTGCTGAAGAGCCCTCTGCAAGAGGGGGCACGGATACCACATATGCGCCCTCGACCTCCCATCTTATCGATGGGCTTCGCCAGCGGATAGCGACATCACGCCCATCCGGTAATATCGACAAGAAACGTGCTGAACAGTTCGATGTGCTGAAGACATCAGACCTGAAAGTTGCTCGTGCCTGGGCCATCAAGGAGATGTTTCGTGGTTTCTGGGATTACCGCTATGCGGGCTGGGCCAAACGGCATTTCGACCGCTGGTATGCCTGGGCCATACGCAGTCGCCTGACACCGATCAAGAAAAAGGCGAAAATGATCAAGAACCATTTGCCGAATATTCTGACCTATTTCAAACACCGAATCAGTAATGCTGTGGCTGAAGGGTTGAACTCCAAGATTCAGACGATCAAAGCCAATGCGCGAGGTTATCGATCCTTTGCAGGATTCAGAAACAGCCGCTGCCAGCCATGGAGAGCGAAGCGAAGGCTGGTAGACCCCAGTAGCCGCGAGGCCGCACTGTTTTCCCGGCGTGCCTTGCGCCAGAGGGAAAACAAAGTAGGCATCCGAACGCGGCGTCCAGTCATTGGGAGGCAAGTACGGAGCAGCAACGAGCTTGCGAAGTTGTTGCGTAGTGCTGGGTGACCAGGACGTCTGGGGCACCAATAGGTTGTCAAAGGCCGAGTCGATTTTGGGGACTGGGATGTCCCAAAATCTATCACGAGGCCGAAGACACGCTTGATCCTGTTTTACTGCGGTGGCCTAGATATGGCACCTTAGGCTTCACACGAATCTACGAAGAACCTGAAAACGAAAACGGCTCTTCCCCAAATGGAGTGGGTAGATTATCGTAATCCCCTATGAGAGACAAAGACCTATATGCCCAGATACTGGGAATCAAGAGTCCCTGGCAAGTATCCGGTGTAGAGCTGGCGC
>NZ_JBHNMF010001022.1:0-991 GCF_048562965.1 Thiolapillus sp.
GCGGTGAACACGGATACCTACTACAACAGCATCAGCTGCACCTACGACACTTCAAATACTGCGAATGAGGGTGAGCTCCATGTGTCCTTCGACAGTGCAATGGAAGTGCCCTCGGACGATGGATCCATCTACGCCTTGCTGGACCGGATCATGCGCACAGAGCCCGCTCTGCGGATGGAGTGCGTGTATCTGCCGATTAAGACTGAAATGGCCATGGAGATCACCAGCAATGGCGTCATTGTGCGTGCTCCCTACATCCGGTTTATCAAGGGCAGCAGTGTAACCGCACAGCAGCGCGTGAACCTCGAAACGTATTTCAGCACCATCGAGGCGCGGGAAATCGATCCTACCTATATCATAAACCCCAAGCGCGCGGACAGTACCTACGTGGAAATCCACACCAACAACGGTTCGCTGGATCCTCTGGAATTCGCGAAGCGGGTCTGGAAGGAAGCCACCATGGTTCACGACATTCACAAGCGCCTGGCATTGAAGATAAATACCCCAGTGACCAACAGCAAGGATGGCACGGTCACGGTGGACAATATCACGCTGGAGAACACAACCAGCCAGCAAACACCTCCAGTTACCGGAGGCATTGTTCAGGAGCGCAAATAATGATAGGCTTCAGTTTCCTATCATTTGGAGAAAGACCATGGCTAAAACTGCTATGCTTCACGTAGTGCGCTGGGCTCCTGTTCTGATGCTGACGGCTGCCGTCGCAGGCATCATGCTTCAGACCCCATCCTGTGCACCTGTACCCTAACCTAACGAGGAAACCCTGATGAAATCAATTATTACCCTCCTGCTGGCTGCACTCAGCCAGGTACCCCCAGTGTTTGCAGATCCTGCGCCGTTTGTAAAAAGTGGCAATATCGGCCTGCCTGCACCTAAGATCACTGAAACCATGTGCGAAGTAAAAGGTAGCAACCCTGTTCGAAAAGTTGCCTGCCTGGTGTTCGAAACCAAAGACGGCAAATCGTGCCGGGAG
>NZ_JBHNMF010001023.1:0-990 GCF_048562965.1 Thiolapillus sp.
GCCTATTGCCGCATCTCCAGTTACCTGCAGACCATGGCAAATCAGGGATACAATCCGCTGGTCGCCATTCAAATGGCCTTTTCGGGACAGCTCTATGCTGATAGGGGTGAGTAGTTACCATAGCGGTAAATCCAGAACCCGGCTCGGCCCAGGGCACGGACACCGTAACAACACCATGCTCCTTGCATTTCACCCTCGGGACGTCCGCCACCAGAATGGTTTTGTACTGGCAAGTATCAAGATGTCGCCATTTGCGCTTTCGGGAATCATAGCCCGGCGATACCTCGCCGCAGGTCGGGCAACAGTGTTGCACCCCTTCCTCTTGTTCCACATGTACCGTGACTTCACCCTCTGACAGCGCCAGCTCTACACCGGATACTTGCCAGGGACTCTTGATTCCCAGTATCTGGGCATATAGGTCTTTGTCTCTCATAGGGGATTACGATAATCTACCCACTCCATTTGGGGAAGAGCCGATTATTGAAGTCCCATTCTACTGGATGGACAAGTATCCTGACAGAGGGGGGGGGATCTGACCCGCCATATGGCGCATTTTTACCGCGCTGTCGGCAAGATGCGCCATGTACGCACCTTTGCCATCCTGCTGAACGGTGATTTTTCCGGGGATATTGGGCAAACGAAGGCTTTGCTGGACAGGCATTGAAAGCCCGCCCGGCGGGCTGGCCCCAGGCGCGTATCCTGCTGCAGATCAGTTTCGATGAATTTCACCAGGAAGTGCTCATCGACAAACACGGTCAGCTCAGGGAAAGGATACCGGTGGCGAAGATAGCCAATATCGTCGAGCTGGCGCCCCGATACCAGGGCATTCAGCTGGCGTTGCTGCACAAGCAGAACCGGCTGAATTTTTCGGCTTTTTGCAATCCACGGTGTAAAACCCTAGCTTTTCCTAAGCAGATCATCGTGCTCTGCCAACGATTCCAAGGTTGAAATAGGGGTACCGTAACTTTTCTCGATTCTATCGCCCGTGGT
>NZ_JBHNMF010001024.1:0-990 GCF_048562965.1 Thiolapillus sp.
TTAGATGGACTTGATCATGGCCAGACTGATGGGGTCCTTGTCCATATCCTGCACGAACTGCCCGTCAATTTTCAGGAAATCGACGGGCAGATCCTTCAGATAACTGTAGGAAGACATACCACTGCCGAAATCATCGAGAGCGAACAGGCAACCCGCATCGTGGAGTTCGGTGATAAAACGCCGCGCCTTTGAAAGGTTGGTGATGGCAACGGTTTCCGTGATTTCCAGGCAGATGCTGTTGGGTGGCAGGTTGGGTGTCTGCAGCTGCTCCAGGACAAAGTCCAGGAACAGGGGGTCCGCCACAGAAGCGCCAGACAGGTTGATGGTTGTCAGCGCGGGGAGGGTACTTCTTTCCGGGTGGTTGGCTAGCCACAGGAAGGTGCTGCGGACCACCCAGCGGTTGATGACCGATATCAGGTTGTAGCGTTCTGCCGGAGGCAGGAATTTGTCCGGTGTGACCAGGTTGCCATCGGGATCGATCATGCGCAGCAGGATCTCCATGCCCATGGGTTTCTCCCCCGGATCTGCCTCAACTCTGACGATGGGCTGCTGATAGAGTACGAAACGGTTCTGGTCGAAGGCGGATTCGATGCTGTTGATCCAGTCGATTTCGCCGCGCCTGCGCTGCAGTATTTCGCCGTCGAACTGGCTGGTGACGATGATACGGTTTCTGCCTTCCTCCTTGGCGCGATAGCAGGCTGCATCTGCCAGACGCAGCAGATTGGTAACGCTCTGACCGGCATCGCTGATGCTGACCAGGCCGATACTCATGCCCAGGGAAAAGATCTTGTCTTCCCAGTAGAAACGGAATGCCTGAATGCCTTTCAGCAATTGCCGGGCTACCTGCAAGGCCTGCTCCTGTGTGCGATCCTTGACGACCAGCCCGAATTCATCGCCTCCCAGCCTGCCCAGAATGTCATGTTCTCCGGTTTCATTGGCCAACAGTACGGCCAGCTCAAGCGTGTCTTCGGCCTCGTGATAGATTTTGGG
>NZ_JBHNMF010001025.1:0-987 GCF_048562965.1 Thiolapillus sp.
TACCTCCACCATGTGCTGCAGCACATCGGCAATGCCAGGACGGTTGAGGACATTGAAGCCCTGCTACCCTGGAAAACGCCTCTCAAAAAGATGCAAGAGGGCTGATTGTTTGGCGCTTACGCTGCAGCTGTAAGCCAACTGTATTCCCTGGGCATCCGCCTCCGGAACGAGTTCTGCCACGACATCCTCAAGCAACGTCCGCAACACCACGGGTTCTTGCAAATCAGCCTGGGTCAGCGCGTCCAGACGGGCCAGATGCAGCAACTGGGAAAGCAGTTCACCCATGCGCTCCGCACTCTTGTCCAGGATCCTCCCCGACACATGCACTTCTTCCATACTGTCTGTACGGGTCAGGATGTGAGCCACGTTGCGTACCACCGCCAGGGGGTTGCGCAATTCATGAGCCGCGTTGGCGGTAAAGCTGCGCTCACTTTCCAGGCTGGACTGCAGCCGTTTGAGCAGTCTGTTGATGGATTCCACCAGCGGTGCTATTTCCCCGGGGATGTTTTCTACTGAAACCGGTTGCAGATTTCCCGGTTTGCGCCGGGCGATCTGGGCATTCAATCGTGAAAGCGGCCGCAGCCCGCGCCTGATGCCCAGCCACAGCACCAGCACGATAACCGGTATGGACAGCAACTCTTTCTGCAGCAGTTTTCCCCCGATCTCGTGGACGAGATAGGTCCGCAGATCATCCCGCTGTGCCACGTAGAGGAAATGCTCTGCCGTCTTGTTTTGAACCGCAGCGACGCGCCATTCGTGCGAGTCATAGCGCAGGGTCTGAAGTCCGGCACCCTTTCCCGCGCCATACCCGGGCATGGGCTGACCAATCTTCACCAGCCCGTCGGCACTGGCAAACCAGACGTACACTCGCTGCCAGCCATGGAGAGCGAAGCGAAGGCTGGTAGACCCCAGTAGCCGCGAGGCCGCACTGCTTACCCGTCGTGCGCATAGCGCCAGAGGGGAAGCAAAGTAGGCATCCAAACGCGG
>NZ_JBHNMF010001026.1:0-981 GCF_048562965.1 Thiolapillus sp.
TTGTTAAAATGTGGGCTTATGAAACATCACCCAGCAGGTGAAGCAATGAAACGTTTCATCATCGAACAATCCAGCGCCGATATCATCAGCCACAGTGGCCTGTCTTTGATTGGTCAAGCGACCAAGCGATACACTCATCTCAGCGGTCAGTTGGATGCCAGCGTACCGATGCGACATGGAATCAAGCACTCGGATGTCATCAAAAGCTACCTGGCCCTGTTGAGTATCGGCAAGAATGATTTTGAAGCGATCAATGGTATAGAGAGCGAGTTCTATTTCACCAGCGCGATGGATATCGATGAGATACCTGGGGAAGCGACGTTGCGCCAACGCATGGATAAACATGCCATTAGTTTTCTCCCCATTGTAGAAAAAGCCAGTCGGGATTTTCTGAGCAATATCCAGCCTGCTCTGCGACCCTTGTCCACCGGCCATATACCGGTCGATGCCGATGTCACGCCCATGGATAATTCAGGCAGTCACGTAACTACTCACCCCTAAGATGAGTACAAGCCTGCCTCGATGGATCTACAATCGCTTTTTCATGTCTGTAGAGGCTTGACATCATAGCACGCCGAGTCTATGCTATTGACCCAACACATCGAATGGATCAACAGCCATGGGCAGTTATTTTGGATCGAAGGCGACCTCCGGACTGTGTCAGCCCATCATCGCCGACGTTTGTCAAGATACCTGTCCATTTGTCTACGCTGCTTCTTCTCTAATTCCAGCCTCCTCGACGCCCTCATTTTCTGGATTCAACCACACCTCGCCGACCGGTTCCCAGTTTCGTGTCCCTCGACTCCATCGCTCCGGGTTTCGTTGCTTTGCTGCCTGATAGAGCGCATCGCGTTTAACCAGAATCGATCGCTCCGCACCGTTGTGGCATTGTGCTGGCGTCACAAATTGTATCCCGCTGTGACGATGTTCTTCGTTGTACCCGTGGACAAATCCATAAACCCACTCGCGCGCAGCGCCTAA
>NZ_JBHNMF010001027.1:0-981 GCF_048562965.1 Thiolapillus sp.
CATCGACTGCCGCAAGATGGGATCAGAACAACTGTCACGAACACAGATCGCCTTCACTGAAGAAGAGATCCACACGATTGCGAAAACCTATCACCGTTGGCGGGAAACCGAGTTCAGCGACGGGGAAGCCTACAAGGACATGCCTGGATTTTGCTATTCGGCCGCCCTGAAGGAGATCGAAAAGCATGGGTATGTGCTGACACCGGGTCGGTATGTCGGGGCTACGGCAGAAGATGAAGATGACGAATCATTCGGGGAAAAGATGGCGGAACTGACTGGATTGCTTTACGAGCAGATGGCCAAAGCTGAAGAACTGGATGCGGTGATTCGGAAGAATTTGGAGGGGTTGGGATATGGCGGGTGAAGCGTCCGCAGTGGTCGATGACAAGGGATGGTTATACCACCCATACTTTCCGGATCACTGGAAGCGGTGCCCCCTCTATTCGTTAGCCCAATGGGTAAACGGTCTCGCATTTCGGAATATCCAATTCAGCGATTCCGGGTTGCCTGTGATCAAGATCGCGGAAATCAAGGGTGGGATATCCGGTCAGACCAAGTTTACCCAGCAGACCTTTGATGACGCGGTGCGCGTGAGATATGGTGATCTCCTGTTTTCATGGTCCGGTCAGCCTGAAACGTCGATCGACGCCTTCTGGTGGCGAGACCCAGAGGGGTGGTTGAATCAACACATCTTCCGGGTAACGCCGACTGAGGGAATAGATCCCGTGTTCTTCTACTACTTGCTTCGCTACCTGAAACCAAATTTTGTGGGAATTGCCCGTAACAAGCAGACGACTGGCTTGGGCCACATTACCAAGCGTGACCTCGAGAACCTAGAGGCTGCTTATCCAAGGCTCCCCGAACAACGCGCCATCGCCCACATCCTCGGCTCGCTGGACGACAAGATCGAGCTGAACCGACAGATGGCCCAAACCCTCGAATCCATCGCCCGCGCCATCTTCAAGTCCTGGTTCGTCGATT
>NZ_JBHNMF010001028.1:0-977 GCF_048562965.1 Thiolapillus sp.
CTACCAGCCTTCGCTTCGCTCTCCATGGCTGGCAGCGGATGACAGCCTGATCGGCATGGTAGGCTGCCAGTGTAAACGGGTGCTGCTGCATGCCGGCGAGGTGCATGATTTTCTTGGCCAGGTGGGTCCCGGTTTTGGGCAGGCCGTTGATCAAAAAGCGTTTCCCTGGAGGAGAGGTGATGGCCAGTGGCTTTTCGTGTTTGGAAAACAGCGTGAGTGGCGACGCTATTTGAATGTGAATTCTTTGAGTTCGTAGTGTAGCATCAAGATGATGAGGGAAGGCCTTTCAAAAGGCTGAAGTATCTTTCTAGAGTTTAGAGTTTCAGAGGAGAAAAACCACTAAAAATCTCAAAAAATAGTTGACATAGCAAGGTGCGGCCTCTCAGAAGAGAAATCAACACAAACTTCTGGAGGCCGCTATGGACGCGAAAGGATATAGCCGTATCCCCCGCGAACTGTGTTATTGGATAACATTTTTGGCAGAAGCGCTACCCCTGAGATCCGTGGGTACCTTCATTCGCTGCCAGCCATGGAGAGCGAAGCGAAGGCTGGTAGACCCCAGTAGCCGCGAGGCCGCACTGTTTTCCCGGCGTGCCTTGCGCCAGAGGGAAAACAAAGTAGGCCTCCGAACGCGGCGTCCAGTCATTGGGAGCCAAGTACGGAGCAGCAACGAGCTTGCGAAGTTGTTGCGTAGTGCTTGGTGACCAGGACGGCTGGGGCACAAATAGGTTGTCAAAGGCCGAGTCGATTTTGGGGACTGGGATGTCCCAAAATCTATCACGAGGCCGAAGACACGCTTGGAATTGTTGATCGGGGCGATGCTCACCCCAGCAGGCTTTGTAACCGAAGCCTACTTGGTCGTCACGATGCGCAATCACTGGAGCAGTTATTACAAATGGTTGCAGAAAGGGCACTGGTCCTGGTTGGGGCTGTCTCGACAGTTTGTCCGATTGATATTGAAGGTCGTGAAGCAGGAA
>NZ_JBHNMF010001029.1:0-976 GCF_048562965.1 Thiolapillus sp.
AGTGAGCAGGATGCAGCAATCAGCGTATAGAACAAGCTCTAACGGGTAGTATGAACAAAATAGCAACTTTATTTCACCCGAAAATATACGGTGGAACAATGTTGCTTACTCTAAACTCTAGTCCAATTATATAACGTCGGTTCAGATACCCCCGTATCGCGATGAATCTGGGCAATGCTTTGAGCATTGGGAGGCATCATCTTCTGAACAATCGTCTCTTTGAATTCTCTGCTGTATCTTGGCATTTCATGATTTCCTTCCGTCCCCTGATTAAGTAATAATTGCTCACTGAGGTGAGCGGACAACTATGCTGACACAGGGGGGGTTAACCTCATCAATCCCCATGATCACCGGAGTTTCGTAGCGCACCGTCCGTTCCAGTTCATCAATCAAATCATGAGCGATGTTCTTGACGGTATTCACCGCAACGCCTGTTTGTTCTGCCAAGGCACGGAAAGTCGTGCTCAGGCACTGTTGCCGGATGACATCAACCAACTTGATTACCCACCAATCTCAGCCATTCGTAAGAAACGATACGGTATGGGAGGCGTCCTGAGGCCAACGTAGGCGAGTCGCTCAATCATGTCATCCAATCGATACCGCCGGTTGAACCGATACTCAAACTCTGCAAGATACCTGGGAACATGCTTAAGGCTTACAGAATGAAAGGTTCCGGTTATTGCATTTTTTACGTTGCCCGGCATGGTATTCACCCATTTGAAGGATGGGTGTTCAACCCCTTTACGCCCACCTTCGGAGACGAAAGGAATAGGATGGCATCCTGCCTTTTCCACTGCTTTGAAACAAGCCAAGCCATCGCTGACCACAATGCTTCCAACCTCCAGGCTCATCTTTGCGTAACGTTCGATTTCAGCACTATGAAACCCACTGACTGTCCGCAATTGCATCCGCTGAGGTCGATGTTCTTCCCCTTCCGTTTCAACGACGGCAATAAACGGAGCTTTATGTGCAGCGC
>NZ_JBHNMF010001030.1:0-976 GCF_048562965.1 Thiolapillus sp.
TGACATCCCCTGCCTGATTCCCACGGCCATGGTGTCGCTGGTATTGCTGTTTGCATGGCTGGCACATGAAATGGGAGCTCCGGAACTGCTGGGCGGCTTTGCAGCCGGCCTGGCATTGTCGCGCCGGTTTTTCCTGCCTTTCGGCATGGCCCTGCGAACCGAACCGGAATTCTCCGAGCGGATCGAAAGCCAGATGCGCCCCATCATTCAACTGTTTACGCCCATCTTTTTTGTGATGGTAGGCCTGCCCCTCAACCTGAAAGCAATCGACTGGACCTCGGCCTTCATATGGAGCTTTTCCCTGCTGTTTCTGATTGTTGCCATCATCGGCAAGTTCGCCGGCGCCATGTTCACGGGAGAACCGCTGCGCAAACGCGTCATCATTGGCGTCGCCATGATACCCCGGGGCGAGATGGGACTGATCTTTGCCGAACTTGGCCGTACCAGCGGCATTTTCGACAACGAAATCTACGCCGGCATGATCATCGTCATCGCCTTCACCACGCTGCTGCCGCCATTCCTGATGAAATACCTGTATCGCCGAACTGATCGACACCACAGTTACCTAACTTGACATATCAGGGGGGGGGATAAATTTACAATGGTGTATTTTACTACAGCATGTTCTATTTCTATCAAGCATGGAGAACCAAGGAATGAAAAAGCTATTATGGATTGTCATTGGGACTTTTATTCTTTCTCAATCTGTCATTGCAGATGGGATTACCACAAAACGGGACTTAAATCCTCTACAAGAAAAAATCGTCCACTACGTAGCTGCCAACCAGAGCTTAATCGGCTTGGCGGTTACAGAGGAAGAAATGTCAGCCCTGGAAGCAAACCCGGAGAAATATCGTAAGCGCCCAAGAATCCACACCTGTTTTCCCCACCTGACCCTGTGCAGACTTTCTCCTGAAATTTCACGACACAGGAGAAATCGATGGACATGTCTGATGCCACCGAAGGCGCGTCATTC
>NZ_JBHNMF010001031.1:0-975 GCF_048562965.1 Thiolapillus sp.
CTCCACCCTGTGCTGCAGCACATTGGTGGGGCCAGTACAGTTGAAGAGATCGAGGCCCTGCTACCTTGGAACGTCACCCTCAGTAAGCTGCAAGAGGGCTGATTCTCTGGCGCTTACGGTTAGTGGAAATCGTATCTACCCTGGACAATCGAGGCGTGGGGTTCCAATCCCTGACGGAGAATATCGATACTGTCAGTGCTGGAGGGAAGCTCGTATTCCATATCTTCGGCGCTTTGGCAGAGTTTGAGCATAGCCTGATTCGGGAAAGAACTGTGGCAGGCTTGGCGGCCGCCAGAGCCAGAGGCCGGAAAGGTGGGCGAAAACCTAGCATGACTAAGAGTGATGTTCGGAAGGCAGCAGCCATGCTTCGTGATCCACAGGTGACGAAAACCGAAGTTGCTCAGCATTTCATGCTTTCCCGCGTAACATTGAATAATTCGCTAAAACGCCATGGCTACCAGTACCCCCTTCCATAATCTATCAAGCGTGTCTTCGGCCTCGTGAAAGATTTTGGGGCATCCCAGCCCCAAAATCGACTCGACCTTTGACAACCTATTGGTGCCCCAGCCGTCCTGGTCACCCAGCACTACGCAACAACTTCGCAAGCTCGTTGCTGCTCCGTACTTGTCTCCCAATGACCGGACGCCGCGTTTGGATGCCTACGTTGCTTCCCCTCTGGCGCTATGTGCACGACGGGTAAGCAGTGCGGCCTCGCGGCTACTGGGGACTACCAGATTTCGCTTCGCTCTCCATGGCTGGCAGCGGTCGTGCATCTTCATGCCACGGTTTTTGCAGTCACACTGCTTAATGTGCTGTCGCGAGACAGTGACGATCTCCCCGGCGAGAAACTTCTGGAGGCGTACGAGATTTACTGTGAGCAGGTACGTCCCCAGGGCGATGTAAACCCGGCCGAGCTGGCAAAAGCCGGGCCGTCCAACAATGGTAACTGGCAGTTACTGGATATCAATTGCGCGG
>NZ_JBHNMF010001032.1:0-974 GCF_048562965.1 Thiolapillus sp.
CCCCTCCGGGGGCTTTCATCATACTACCCGCTCTGCGGGTAGTATTTGATTGAGATGAGCCACAAAAGACAACCTGCAGTCGAAGGTGTCATTCCGGGTCAGATGAACGGGAATGTGACTTCGATTTTTGGCCGTGAGAATCAGTCGGTGGTTGTCGTCGATGATCAGGCCACCGGCCGCACCATTCTGAAAAGCATTATCTCCGGTATTTCTCCCCGAATTTCCTGCGAAGTGTTTTCCGATCCCAATCAGGCGCTGGAGTATTGCAAGCTCAATGTTCCGGATCTGCTGATCACCGATTACAAGATGCCGCAAATGAACGGCGTGGAACTGATACGCCGGATTCGTTCGATCGAAGGCGGCGAGGATATTCCTGTAGTCGTGGTAACCGTGGTTCATGACCGCAAGATCCGCTACGAAGCACTGGAGGCCGGCGCTACCGATTTCCTGTCCAGGCCGTTCGATCATTATGAATGCCAGGCGCGCTGCCGCAACCTGCTGCTGCATCAGCATCAGAAGCAGGTATCCAACCGTGCGTGGATGCTGCAGGGGCTTGTTTCCCAGGCCACGGAGGCCGCAACGGCCCGTGAGCAGGAAACCCTGATGTGCCTGGCCAAGGCCGGCGAGTACCGTGATGAGGGAACGGGCAACCACGTATTCTGGATGGCGCGTTATGCCCTGGAAATTGCCAGGGGGCTCAATCTGGATGAAGATACCTGCGATGTCATCGTTCAGGCGGCACCCTTGCATGATATTGGCAAAATCGGTATTCCGGACGCCATTCTGCTCAAGCCGGCGCGCCTGACCGATGAAGAACGCACGGTGATGGAAACGCATACCACCATTGGGTTCGATATTGTAAAAATCTGCGTTCTTAGAACGCAGACTTGCCTTTTGCCCCCTATAAGGGGGCTTTGATGCCAGCCTTCTGAGAAGGCTGGCTGGTGAGTTATCCCATTTCATTGATTACTTGC
>NZ_JBHNMF010001033.1:0-972 GCF_048562965.1 Thiolapillus sp.
CCTATTGCCGCATCTCCAGTTACCTGCAGACCATGGCAAATCAGGGATACAATCCGCTGGTCGCCATTCAAATGGCCTTTTCGGGACAGCTCTATGCTGATAGGGGTGAGTAGTTACCAGGAGACTATCGAAATGGCACAGATCCCAAAACTTGGCGAAGAAATCACCGAGTCTGAACTCGAAACCCAAACCACAGCGGAAACCCTAAGGCTTTCTGAACCAAGCGGCTTCGACGAACTCCTCGACGAAATCGCCCACGACGAAGAGGAAGACAGAGAGCGTCGTAAAAAAATCATTGAGCTGCAACGCGAAAATGATGAAGAGCAACAGGAATCTGAGGCGGTCGCTGAGAGCGGCGCCGGTGGCGTGGCTGATAGCACAGAATCCGAATTTGAGACGGAGGCCTGACAATGACGAGCATCAATAACCTTGACGTGGACTACTTCGAGGTGGAGCAGATCGCGCTGATGAGCCCAATGGGCACTGATGTTGTTGAACAACACTGGAACCTACTGTTCTTCATCAGCGGCAGCGGCGGTGGGCGTCTGCTGTCGAACGCGGCTCATGCTATTTGCCGCCTTCATCTGAAGCGCAACAAAGCTTCAGCCGCCGCCCGCTGGCGGCAACGCGCCGGCCGGCTTTATGTTCGCGGCTTGTAAACGATCCTGTCTTTCCACATAGAAAGCTTTCCACATCTTATTTTTGATAGAGGCAAATAGATGGCCACCCCTCCCACTCCGCCCCCCATTGGGGGCATTGATCCCGTCACCATCGAGGCGGCAACGGATGTACTGGGCAGCACCGATCCCACCAAGGATGTTTCCGTGGGGGTGTTGGAGAAGATCTTTGGCTCGGGCTGGTGGGATTACCTGAACCTGCATGGCCAGTTGGGTGATGGCGGGTCATCCGCGCTGTTCGGGGTGTTCACCGAGCACGGACAGGCGGCCGCCACGGTCATCGGCGCTGTTTTCT
>NZ_JBHNMF010001034.1:0-970 GCF_048562965.1 Thiolapillus sp.
TGGTTTCACAACTCCATCTTCTCAGAGACCGGGTGGGGGGCTCTACCCCGACAGGACAGACCTGATCATTTGCCTCAAACCCACCTCTGCTACCCACAAATTCTGCTGAGGAGCCATCTATTTTTTCCGAGGCCCTTGGTCAACAGTGATCCCCTGGCCAAGGCGCTGGTGTATGCCGAGAACCACCGGGGACAACTGAAAGCCTATCTGAGTGACCCGGCGGTGCCCATCGACACCAACCACCTGGAGCGGGCCCTGCGGGTGATCCCCATGGGGCGCAAGAACTGGTTGTTCTGCTGGAGCGAGGTAGGTGCAAAACAGGTGGGTATCATCCAAAGTCTGCTTACCACCTGCCGGCTGCATCAGGTTGACCCCTACACCTACCTGGTAGATGTCCTGCAACGGGTGGCCCTGCATCCGGCAAGGGATGTTGAGGAACTGACGCCACGCGGCTGGAAGGAACGCTTCGCCGCCAACCCCCTGCACTCGGACCTCGACCATGCCCATTGACATCGACGGTCTGAGCTTCGAGGAACTGCTGGATCTCAATCAGCGCGTGGTGGCGCAAGCTCACATCGAGATGATGCAGTTCAATCTTGGCCAGCAGGTCAGCTTCGAACACCAGGGGGGACGTATGCTCGCGACCCTGGTCAAATACAACCGCAAGACCGTCACTGTGGTCACCGACAACGGCCAGCGCTGGAATATCTTGCCCCACTTGCTATCGCCGGTGAAGGATACCGGCTCCGCCGATCCGCACAGACCTGCCAAGGCTCGCAAGAAAAAATGGCTCAGATAATCCGGAAAGAGGCAATAGAGGTTTGGAATGATCGCTTACACTGGGCCAGCTGCGCGGGCAGGAATTTCACCGACCGCCAGCGCATCAAGCGCCGTGCCGCGAACTGGGGGAAGAACTACCGGGCACTGCCGCGGGCGGAACGCCTCGCGGTGCTGGCGGCCATGATGGCGG
>NZ_JBHNMF010001035.1:0-969 GCF_048562965.1 Thiolapillus sp.
ATCCTTTCAAAACAATATGTTGCATTATATCCTCGCCCTGCCATTTATGCAATTTGGAATATGACAAAGTAGAATTAGTTTATGCAAAATATCTGCGTCTTTTTTTGTAAGTACACCTTGTTTTTCCAGACCATTAATCTTTTCATACAGATCTTTTTCGTTAGCGTTTTTGTCTTTACATACGGTTTCTACAATCGCCCTAATCCCCATGCCAGTTAATACAGCTAGGCCGGAATTAATTGATTTAATTGTTTCGTGATATATGAGCTGTAAGTTACTTGGTAGTAGGTGAACATAATCAATCGCATCACGACCATCTTCAGGGTTAGGGTATATATCAACAAAATGAGTGAGGTCCTCTGAATTGTTATGTGTTTTTCGTAAGCGCCCAAGAATCCACACCTGTTTTCCCGACCTGACCCCGTGCAGACTTTCTCCTGAAATTTCACGACACAGGAGAAATCGATGGACATGTCTAATGCCACCGAAGGCGCGTCATTCTGGCAGTCACACATTGCGGCCTGGCAACAATCTGGCCTGACGCAGAAAGCCTACTGTGAACAGCAGGAGCTGCGGTATAGTACCTTTGGCTACTGGGTCCGCAAGCTGCGCCGGGCCGCCGAACCGGCAACAAAGAAGAAGGGGGCGGGCTTTGTGCCGGTGATCCCGGCCACGGTACAGCCCACCGGCCTGACCCTGAGCCTGCCCAACGGCCTGGAGATCCGCGGCATCGAAGCAAACAACCTGGGTCTGGTGCGTGATCTGCTGGGGATGCTGGCATGAAGTACCGGTTGCGTCCCCATCCCCGGATGCCGCAGATCTACCTGTATCGGGAGCCGGTGGATTTCCGCAAGAGCTTCCGGGGCCTGGCCGCGATCGTCGAGCAGGAGCTGGGCCACAACCCTTTCGAAGGGGCGCTGTATGCCTTCACCAACCGGCGGCGGGACAAGATCAAGCTGCTGTATTGGG
>NZ_JBHNMF010001036.1:0-965 GCF_048562965.1 Thiolapillus sp.
TCTGGGCTGAATGGGGCTGACCAAAGTATGGATCTCGGCGCCCGGTGCATAGGTGAGCCCCCATGGCGGCAAAGAATAGGGACCAGAAGGCGACCGCGCTGAATGCTCGCGCCTTGTCGTGTCGCCATTGGCGGGCCGCAGGCGATCGGCGACGATGAACAGGGCTGACAAACTGATGACCGACGACAGCAGGTGGATTCCGAACAGTGTACGCGCAAATTCGAGTCCGATGTCCTGCGCGTCATGACGATTGAGAGCGCTCCTTTCACCAACGACCAGGGTGAGAACGATCTGCGCATGACCAAAGTGCAACAGAAAATCTCCGGTTGCTTCCGCTCGATGGAAGGGGCAAAGATCTTCTGTCGGGTTCGAGTTGCCTGTCGACGTGTAGCAAGCGTGGCTTGTCAGCTACGCAGGCGTTGAGGCTGCTGTTTCAGGGCATGAACCCGGATTGTATGGAAGTAGATGAGGCCCAATGTCGGTGATCGCGGCAGAATAGACTGAACAGTTACGCAGTTTCTTTGTAAGCGCCAAACAATCAGCCCTCTTGCATCTTTTTGAGAGGCGTTTTCCAGGGTAGAAGCGCTTCGATGTCTTCAACTGTACTGGCCCCACCGATATGCCGCAGCACATGGTAGAGGTAGGCAAAGGGCTCCAGCCCGTTGGCCTTGGCCGTCTCAATCAGGCTGTAGATGGTGGCGCTGGCTTTTGCGCCACGTGGCGTATCGGCAAAGAGCCAGTTCCGGCGTCCCACCGCAAAGGGTCGGATGGCGTTTTCCGCCAGGGCGTTGCTGATATTCAGTCGTCCATCGGCAAGGTAACCGATGAGCAGTTCCCACTGGTTCATGACGCCCGAACAGGTCGATCTTTCCGGGCTGGTGCTTTCCCATTACCGCCTGACCCCCCAGCAGACGAAATGGGAAGTCCGGGAAGAAGGTAGCCCCCTGAAGCCCATCGGCGGTGAT
>NZ_JBHNMF010001037.1:0-961 GCF_048562965.1 Thiolapillus sp.
GCAAACGCTCAGAGCGCTTACCCGGTCATATCTGACGATGGCCGCTATATTGCCTTTAAGTCCCTGGCCAGTAACCTGGCGCCTGGTGGTGATTTCAATGACGCCTCCGACGTCTTCCGCTATGACCTGGTCAACAAGACCCTTGAGTTGGTCAGCCAGAGCAGCCACGGATATATTGGCAATGATCACAGCACCTATCCCAGTATCTCGCCTGACGGGCGCTATGTGAGCTTCCATTCCCTCGCAAGCAACCTGGTTCCGGACGACTGGAACCGGAGCAGCGATGTTTTCCTGCGTGACATGCAGGCTGGCACCACCATCCGTACCAGCGTAAACGATGCAGGTACGGGTGGAGATGATGACAGCTGGAGTGCCGCCGTGACCACGGTGAACGGCGAACCCGTGGTCGCCTTCGCCTCCAACGCAAAGAACCTGACGCCCAATATCGGCGCCCTGCCTGAACTCTTTCTCTACCAGCCCGGCACCTGTGACAGTTTTTCGGTACTACATACCACCACGCCAATCGTTGAGATACAGCACTGGCAATGCGGCAGCCTGGAAGCGACCAGCGGCTTCGAAATCGGCGCAGGCGGTTACGTTAATTTTGAAGCGGACAGCATCCACCTGGGCGCGGCATTCCGCGTGCTGGAAGGGGGCATATTCCGTGCGCTGAAATCTGCGCACTGAGAACACTCCGGCCGGAACGGTTTGTACCGTTCCGGCCATATTCCGCAATAGTTTCCTTTCCAGAAATGCCTTTTCTGAACCGCCACCCGCCCGGAAGGGCTGCAGCCTACGGAAGAGCAGCGGGCAAACGCATAAACGGCGTTATATACTATCTTCTAGAGTTTAGAGTAAGCAACATTGTTCCACCGTATATTTTCGGGTGAAATAAAGTTGCTATTTTGTTCATACTGCCCGTTAGAGCTTGTTCTATACGCTGATTGCTGCATCCTGCTCA
>NZ_JBHNMF010001038.1:0-961 GCF_048562965.1 Thiolapillus sp.
GCAGGATGCAGCAATCAGCGTATAGAACAAGCTCTAACGGGCAGTATGAACAAAATAGCAACTTTATTTCACCCGAAAATATACGGTGGAACAATGTTGCTTACTCTAAACTCTAGTAATTCTGTGTAACTGCCATTTTTAAACGAAGTCCGTCAGCCGGTCTTCGAATTCGATCATAAAACGATTTAGCGCCATTTTCCAATTTCTGATGGGCATGCTCCATTTTTTAGATGCTTCCCGGATTGCCAGGTAGACCACTTTTTTCGCCGAGTCATCAGTTGGAAAGAGCTTACGTTTCTTTATGACTTTCCTGATCACGCTATTCAGCGACTCAATGGCATTGGTCGTGTAAATTGCCCTGCGGATATCTTCAGGATAGTTGAAGAGCGTGTTGAGGTTATTCCAGCAGCTGCGCCAGCTTTTGCTGATCTGTGGATATTTCTCATCCCAACGCTCTGCAAAGGCATCCAGGGCGAGTAAAGCTTCTTCTTCAGTGACAGACTGATAGATACGCTTCAGATCCGCAGTGGCCGGCTTGTAGTCCTTCCAAGGGACATAGCGCACCGAGTTGCGAACCATGTGTACGATACAAAGCTGTATCTGTGCCTGAGGATAAACAGCCTGTATGGCGTCAGGGAAGCCTTTCCCCATCTCCTGTTGAGTACCGATACCACGCTCAGCCCGGAACAGGTCATTGAAGCTTATGGCGAACGCTGGTCGATTGAATCCATGTTCAATCAATTGAAATTGTCCTGGGGTCTAAAGGTAGCATGGCAGCAAACCCCCCTCTGTCAGGATAGATGTCCATCCTATAAAATGGAATTCTAAATGAATTCCCGAGGGGCATGAGAGCAACTGAAATGCGTTATCCGAAAGAGAGAAAAGAAGCAGTTCTGAAAAAGATGCTGCCACCCAACAACAAGCCTATCCAGGAACTGGCACAGGAAGAAGGTATCTGCGA
>NZ_JBHNMF010001039.1:0-959 GCF_048562965.1 Thiolapillus sp.
TTTCTAAACTTTAGCGGCCTTTACAGGCCGCTTTTTTATCATGAACTGTCAAACAGCATCCAAAATTGACCAGTTATCAGCGTGCAATTTTGACCAGGCTATGAGGCCTGATTGCGGTGTTTGAACCGGTAGGATTCATTGCCGGTTTCGATGATGTCGCAGTGGTGGGTGATGCGGTCGAGCATGGCGGTCGTCATCTTGGCATCGGTAACGACCTGCACCCATTCGGAGAAGGATAGATTGGTGGTGATGATCAGACTGGTGCGTTCATAGAGCTGGCTGACCAGGTGGAACAGCAAAGTACCGCCAGACGCCGGGTACGGCAGATACCCCAGTTCATCGAGGATCACCAGGTCCACCTGTAACAGCTGGCGAATGATTTTGCCGGACTGGCCATTGGCCTTTTCCTGTTCCAGGCGATTCACCAGATCCACGACATTGAAGAAGCGAACCAGAAGCGAACCCGCTGGCCACGATGGATCACCGCAATGCCCAGGGCCGTGGCCAGGTGGGTCTTCCCCGTGCCGGTACCGCCTACCAGGATGAGATTGTGGGCCTGTGATGTGAAGTGGCCTTCTGCCAGGGTTTCGAAGGTGGCCTGATCCACACTGGATTCTGCCCATTCAAAGCTGTCGAGTTCACGGCGAATGGGAAAGCGGGCGATTCGCAGCTGATAATTGAGCGAGCGAACCTGCCGGTCCACCCGTTCCGCCTCGATGAGTTTTTCCAGCCAAACCACCGGGTCTTTGGCTTTGCGGGGACGTTCTCCCAGCAGTTCCTCGCAGGCGGCCGCCATGCCATAGAGCTTCAGTCGCTGCCAGCCATGGAGAGCGAAGCGAAGGCGCGGTCGCCTTTGTCCTGTTTGAGCAGATGATCCCTGACCTTGCGCACCGGTGAGGGCAGGTCCCACTGCACAAAGGGGGCGCCATTACGCAAGGCGCCGGGTTTGCGCTCCAGCA
>NZ_JBHNMF010001040.1:0-959 GCF_048562965.1 Thiolapillus sp.
CTCCCTGCAAACGACAATATCCTTGTCAAGGCAGGTGATTAATTAATTCAGTATATTGGCATGCGCTAATTATCTGGAGCTGCCCGAAAAAGATAGCTATTTATAGACGGTAACTAGTTAAAGTATTGTTCGACTGTATCTACGCTACTACAAAGCAGCCGAAAAAGCGCTTACCATTTTGCTTCAGCTTCCTTGTCGCTGTGGCGGGCATCCACCCAGCGCTCACCCTTGGCAGTCTGTTCCTTCTTCCAGAAAGGCGCCCGGGTCTTCAGATAATCGATGACGAACTCACAAGCGCGAAAGGCTTCGCCCCGGTGTCTGCTGCCCACCATCACCATCACAATGGGATCTTCCGGCAGCAAATCACCCACGCGATGGATAACCCGTATGCCTTCCAGATCCCAGCGTTCCGCCGCTTCCTCCACGATGGCGTCCAGCGCCTTTTCAGTCATGCCAGGATAATGCTCCAGGGTCATGGTGCTAATCTTGTCATCGTCGTTGATGTCCCGCATCAGCCCCAGGAAAGTCACCACCGCACCGATGCGGGGATTGCCCTCACGCAGCAAACGTTCTTCCCCGGCAGGATCAAATGATCCTTCCTGAACGGCGATATGTTTTTGCATGAATTTTCAGCCTCTTTCAAAGATACCTAGAGTTTAGAGTAAGCAACATTGTTCCACCGTATATTTTCAAGCGTGTCTTCGGCCTCGTGATAGATTTTGGGACATCCCAGTCCCCAAAATCGACTCGGCCTTTGACAACCTATTGGTGCCCCAGACGTCCTGGTCACCAAGCACTACGCAACAACTTCGCAAGCTCGTTGCTGCTCCGTACTTGGCTCCCAATGACTGGACGCCGCGTTCGGATGCCTACTTTGCTTCCCCTCTGGCGCTATGCGCACGACGGGTAAGCAGTGCGGCCTCGCGGCTACTGGGGGCTACCAGCCTTCGCTTCGCTCT
>NZ_JBHNMF010001041.1:0-958 GCF_048562965.1 Thiolapillus sp.
CTATCTAATGAAAATCCACCCCTTCCAGAAAATGTCCCCCATCGATGGTCAGGACGTTGGTATAGATCTCGGTGCTGTCCATGGACTTGTGGCCGAGCAGTTGGCTGACGTACTTCAGCGGCCGCCCGTGCAATAGCAGATGAATCGCAAAGCTGTGCCGGAAAGTGTGGCTGGTGATACGAAAATCTGCGCCCCCGACCCGCTCCACCAGGGCATGGATATGCCGGTTCACGGTCTGGCGGGCCATGGGAAAGATCCGCTCGGTTTTCCGGAAGTGTCCGGCATAGAGGTAACTTTGGATCCGGTCCTGCAGCAGCCGATCCAGAATGGGCACGTAGCGTTTGGGTGAACGCTGCAGGGCTTTTTTGCTCGGGCGTCCGGGCCGTTGTTTCAGGGTTTTGAGGATCACCCCGAAGTCGTAGCCATCGTCGACAAAACTGCTCGGCGTGAGCGCCAGCACTTCCGAGATGCGCGCCCCGGTGGTCCACATGAGGTCCAGAATGAGGCGGTAAGTGGGGTGTTTTTCTTCGTCCAGTAACGCCAGAACCTCCGGTTTGAGCAAGTAAGCCGGCATGTCGTCGATGGTGATCAGTACGGTGGGCCGCTTGGCAATGAGCCTATCCCAGTCAATCTGCACCGACTGGATGGGAAAGTTCGCCACCGGGGGCTCTTCGGGGTGAAAGAGCCCTCGCGGACGGGGCGCTGGAAATGCGTTGTCAGTGGGGAATTTTTGTACCATTTCAAATTATTTATTTTGGTGCATTCTGGGAAGTATTTATCGCCGGGTTTTTTTCCAGTATAGCCCATCATCAGCGATTCATCAGGGCAAAACTATGCATGCACCCAAATACCCATAAATGGTGCAATTCCAGCCCAATCACGCACGATCAAGCATCGCCCCCTTGCAATATCGAAATTTTGATCTAAATGTAACGTAACTACTCACCCCTATCAGCGT
>NZ_JBHNMF010001042.1:0-957 GCF_048562965.1 Thiolapillus sp.
GCAAGCGCCAGCAACGCGCCTGTTCTTCCTTGCCATCCCATACCCAGACACGGGTATGCAGGTACTCCGCCCGTAAACGGCCTTTCTCGCCCTGACGCAGGGTGATGCGTTTCCAGGCGGATTCGGATTGCTGCCTGGCCCATTGCGCTACCGTTTGCCCAGGCGCTTCGGTACGCCGCTTTGAAGCCCGTCGTCCCCGACCACCAGAAGCGGGGGGCACATAAGGCTCAGGATCGTTCAGCCAGATGCGCTGATCTTTGTGGACATCGGCCACGAAGCACAACGAGCGGGAAGCCAACCCCCGAAGAAATCCCGGATCCTTGCCATAGCCACCATCAACGACCACATAACCAAAGCGTACGCCGTGCGTCAATGCCGCATCAACCCGTTCCAGGGCCTGTGTGCATTTGCTGCGCATCTGACGCGCTTCTTCAGGCACCCGGGCCCGCTGGCAGCGTGCCTCGTCTTCTACCCAGCTTTTGGGCAAATACAGACGACTGTCGAGCAAAGTCACCCGACGGCCCCGGCATAAAGCAGAAAAAACGCCTACTTGAGCATTGTCCACCTTGCCCAGGCGACCATTCCATTGCCGCGCCACGCCCGCTGATGCCTGTCCTTTCTTGGCAAAGGCGCTTTCGTCCAGAATCAATGCCGAGTCATCTCCGCCCAGCAAGGCATCAGCCTGGCGGGCGATTTCCCCGGTCAAGCCTTTCCAATCCACGGAGGCCTCCGTCAGTAAATGGTTCAAAGCCTGTGAATCCGTTTCCATACCCTCGCTCATGCGTAACTGAGTGCCGCGCGGCGCCTGGAACAGGCCCTGGATATAGCTCTGAAACGCGCCAGAGACGGTGCGGGTGCGAGAAGACAAAAAAGTCGAAAAAAGCAGAAAATGCCGACACAGGCGCTGTGGGAGCTGCTGAAGGGTATTTTCGAAGGGGGTGCAGGTACTTTCAGGAA
>NZ_JBHNMF010001043.1:0-957 GCF_048562965.1 Thiolapillus sp.
CGTTCGGAGGCCTACTTTGTTTTCCCTCTGGCGCAAGGCACGCCGGGAAAACAGTGCGGCCTCGCGGCTACTGGGGTCTACCAGCCTTCGCTTCGCTCTCCATGGCTGGCAGCGGATGATGCCCCTTAGTGCTTCCTTACCCTGTCGCCATCGTAATCGGTGATCCAGACATTGGCACCATCAAAGACGGTATCTACAGGACGATAGCCCAGCGGGAAAGTACCGACCTCGGACAGGTCACGGGTACGGAACAGCGTCACGCTGCGCCCTTCGTAGTTGCTTACCCACACCAAGTCGCCATCGAACACCAGATCTTTTGGCTGATCACCTACATTGAACTCACCAAGATTCACGAGACCGGGGCCTGCCACAGTGACGGTATCGTGCGCCTCATTGGTGATCCACATATTGGTTCCATCAAATGCCAGCGCCCAGGCTCCTGCTTCACTCAGATAAAAGAAACTGCCGCCCCCATTGGGGTTTGAAGCGGGTAACACCGCAACTGCCGCAGCACCTGTTGTGGCCCACATGCTGGTTCCATCGAAAGCCATTTCGAGTACGCGGTTACCGGGTGAGCCCGCCACTTTGTATTTTTCCTGTCCTGTAGCTGCTTCGATCACCCGAACACTGCCATCGCTACTTGATACCCACATGTTCTTGCCATCAAATGCAATTGCTCCTGGACCTGGAACAGAGACATCCTGAAAAGCAAAAGACTGGAAATCCCTGACACGCACCAAGCGTACTGCATTCGCTCCCTGGCAGGAAACCCACATATACTCTCCATCGTAGGCGAGCCCGGCAATACCTGCGCATACGGTGGAAAACGTAAAGGTGGGGTAACTACTCACCCCTATCAGCATAGAGCTGTCCCGAAAAGGCCATTTGAATGGCGACCAGCGGATTGTATCCCTGATTTGCCATGGTCTGCAGGTAACTGGAGATGCGGCAATAGGC
>NZ_JBHNMF010001044.1:0-954 GCF_048562965.1 Thiolapillus sp.
GGCATGCAGCCCAGAGGGTGTCTTTGAATTCCTGGTTGGTCATGTTGTTCCTTCCCTTGTGGTTACTGTGTCAAGCGCGACCGGGTTCAAGGGGTATCCGTTGCGTTTCAGCGAGTTATTCCAAGTGTGTCTTCGGCCTCGTGATAGATTTTGGGACATCCCAGTCCCCAAAATCGACTCGGCCTTTGACAACCTATTGGTGCCCCAGCCGTCCTGGTCACCAAGCACTACGCAACAACTTCGCAAGCTCGTTGCTGCTCCGTACTTGTCTCCCAATGACTGGACGCCGCGTTTGGATGCCTACTTTGCTTCCCCTCTGGCGCTATGCGCACGACGGGTAAGCAGTGCGGCCTCGCGGCTACTGGGGTCTACCAGCCTTCGCTTCGCTCTCCATGGCTGGCAGCGAATGTGACCCGGGAAACCCCAAAATGCTGGGCCACCTCGGTCTTAGTCATTTGCGGATCCTTGAGCATAGCGGCAGCCAGACCGGCCATGGTCCGTTCCCGAATCAGGCTGTGCTCGAACTCAGCAAGGGCGCCGAAGATGTGAAAGACGAGCTTTCCGCCGGCACTGACCGTATCGATGTTCTCGGTCAGAGACTGGAAGCCTACCCCCCGGTCTTCGAGGGCCGATACGATTTCCACCAAGTCTTTCAGGGAACGCCCCAGCCGATCCAGTCGCCACACTACCAGTACATCGCCTTTGCGCAACATCCGCAGACAATTTTCCAGTTCCGGGCGGGCCGCGCTCTTGCCGGAAAACTTCTCCTGAAAAATCTCTTCGCAACCAGCCTTCTTCAGTGCATCCAGCTGGAGATCGGGGTTCTGATCCTGGGTCGAAACTCTCGCGTAGCCGATCCGCATAATAAACGCTGCTAAAATATGCCGGCCCCGGAGCCAGGATTGCACTCATGGATCTGCTGCGCCCGCACAGTAAACAGCAGGCCCAGGCATT
>NZ_JBHNMF010001045.1:0-953 GCF_048562965.1 Thiolapillus sp.
CGAATGTGCCATTCGGTCATCAGGTTCTGATCCCAGGAGCCAAATTTCTTGGAATCCGATGCACAGGATGTTGTGCCTTCTCCCCATATCGAGGGATTACGAGCAGTAAAAATCGCGTTAGCAACCTGCCCAATGGCGTTGCGCAGTGCGGCCTTGTGAATAAAGCGGCGGCGCACATTGAGCAGTTCTTTGTAACTGATCCCATGACGGCTGCCGCTGACCCGCTTCAATCCGGTGTTAGTACCCATGCCGTAGAGGCAAAGCAATATCCGCTGCTGCAAACTTTGACGATCCGGATTTTCCCTGTCTGCCACGGTCTTAAAATGGTCGCTGAATCCGATTCGCAAGTCGGCTTCCTTCAGCACATCGAGCAAGCTGGTCATGGGCCACCGGCCGGTAATTTCACGTTTCAGATAAGCCAGGTTCATCGGTTCCTGTTGCGGAGCGAGTGGGGTAATGGAAATCCGATTTTTGCCCTGGGACAAGATCCGCACCTTGCGGTTTTTCGGCATCTCCCGATTGAGTAATTCCAGTGCTGAACTCATTTCGCTACGCAGTTGTTCAACAAAGGCGGTTGCGTCGGTAGTCTGGCCGAGGTCCTGGTAATAGTTTTCGCGGTTGGCGTCGAAGTCCAACGGGAGATCGTCATCGGGGTTACGGTAACGGTCGGCATCCACTACCCAAATTTCCTTGCAGCGTAAGCGCTTCCGCAACGCCTGCAAGACACAGATTTCGTAGTTAATCCGGTTGATACGCTTCTCGCCCTGGTTGTCCTCGATGACAATATCGCGCCATTTTGGCTGGATAACCCCGTCCACCGGAATGGTGTCATCGAGCGTGATATACCGCTGGTTGCTGGTTTGATTGTGCTTCAGCCAATCCAGTGCATCCAGTACCGGGCGATGCTGGGTGTTGTTGGAGCAGAATGTCAGCGCCTCCAGAATCTTGGGTAA
>NZ_JBHNMF010001046.1:0-951 GCF_048562965.1 Thiolapillus sp.
AAAACACGAGGTCCGAAATGAAGACGATGGTGGCGGCGAATCAGAAGGGAGGTGTGGGGAAGACCGCCACCCTTGTTCACTTGGCATTTGATGCGCTGGAGCGAGGTTTGCGCGTTGGTGTTGTCGATCTGGACACCCAGGCCAATGCCTCATGGACACTAAAGGAGTTTGCCAGCGGGTACACGGCAAGCCAGATGTTCGATCAGTCCAGCGATGAGGTCCGCGCTTGGTTCAATGGTGAAGTAACCGATGAGCCGTGCATCCGACTCGTCGAGTCCGACGCAAAGCTGGCCAACATGGAGACAAAGAAGCTCGCCGAGGTGGGCGCAACCTTCCGGTCCAATATCGCGGCTCTGGCGGACAGCGGTTTTGATATGATCCTGATCGACACTGCGCCTTCCCTTGGCGTTGGTCTGGCTGCCGCGCTGATCGCGGCAGATTTCGTGCTATCGCCCATCGAGCTGGAGACCTACAGCATCCAGGGTATTCAGAAGATGGTCACGGCTATCGCCAATGTGCGCCAGGCGAATCCGAAGCTTCAGTTTCTCGGCATGGTGCCCAGCAAGGTCGATGCGAGGAACCCTCGCCACGGCCGGCATCTCCAGGAGCTGGAAGCGGCCTACCCGCAACTGATGATCCCGGAGCGCGTAGGACTGCGTAGCAGTATCGCGGATGCGCTGGCATCCGGTGTGCCGGTCTGGAAGATTCGCAAGACCGCCGCGAGGAAAGCCGCCAAAGAAGTAAGAGCATTGGCGAACTATGTATTCAACAAAATGGAGATTGCCTGATGGCCGCTAAAAAACAAGCTGCTGCGGCCACTGCGTCGCATAAACCCTCTAGTCTCGGATTGGATTCCATCGGTGATCTGTCCGGCTTGCTGAACCAGCCGACCGGTGGGAACGGCGGGCCGCTGGAGCTGCCCATCGATCTGATCGATGAAGATCCGAATCA
>NZ_JBHNMF010001047.1:0-950 GCF_048562965.1 Thiolapillus sp.
GTATACCATCGGCGGCTGGAGGGTGCCAGCAGGCGGAATCAACAGCAATGTCTGGCCGTTCTTGGCCTAATGCTGGATGATCTGCAAGCATCCAGCCTTTTTCCTCGAAAGTATCGAGTAAATGATCAGCTGCAACAGGACCATGCATTCGCTGCCAGCCATGGAGAGCGAAGCGAAGGCTGGTAGACCCCAGTAGGCGCGAGGCCGCACTGCTTACCCGTCGTGCGCATAGCGCCAGAGGGGAAGCAAAGTAGGCATCCAAACGCGGCGTACAGTCATTGGGAGACAAGTACGGAGCAGCAACGAGCTTGCGAAGTTGTTGCGTAGTGCTTGGTGACCAGGACGGCCGGGGCACCAATAGGTTGTCAAAGGCCGAGTCGATTTTGATGAGTGAGCAGAATGTACAATAAATTGCTAATTATTTGAATATGAAGAATTTAATCCAGGTAGAACGGGTCTGTATGATTTGCTCCATCAACATCTGGCTCAGGGCAGTAGCTGTCCATTTTTCAACCCCTCTCCGCCTGTACCAGCCATATGCTTGTGCGACTGATACAGACGGCGAAGGGCAGAAAAATGGACAAAAGCTCACTCATCAAAGCGGAGAAGAACTACATTCTTGTCGTAATTTCGTGTAAAATCATGTAGATCATAGTGATGAAGGTCTCGAAGTTGCGGTAATCACATGCCCTAGTGTAGGACTGCGTTTTTGGCAGCATTTGGCACCAACAGTTGATTATCAACTGTTGGTCGTAATAAAGAAAGCATGAAGCTGGTTATCAGTTACTTATTGGTTTGGCTAATTGGGGTGATGTCACTTTGGACTATTAGCCGGTCATTTCGCCTAAAGGCGATTTACAGCACACTGAAATCATCGTCGGGTTCATCCAGCTTCTGATTCTTTATGTACTCCGTCCAGACTTCGTCTGTTACGTTTCCACTGGAAGCTA
>NZ_JBHNMF010001048.1:0-950 GCF_048562965.1 Thiolapillus sp.
CAATTCGTCTTCAGTGAACACCTTGGAGCGGATGGCCGAATGGGGACACACGAAAGGACACTTGCCGCATTCTATACACAGCTCCGCATCCCATTTGGGCAGTTCCAGGGCAATGCTGCGTTTCTCCCAGGCGGCCGTACCCAGGGGCCAGGAACCGTCGGCGGGTATGGCGCTCACGGGCAGCTCATCACCCTTGCCTGCGATGAGGGTGGCGGTGATGGTGCGCACGAAATCCGGTGCCTCCGCCGGCACCGGCGGCTGGAATTCGATATCGCTGTCTGCCGCATCGGGCAGTGTCACTTCATGCAGGGCTGCGAGTGATGCATTGATGGCGTCGAAATTGCGCTGTACGATCTTGCGTCCCTTGCGGCCGTAGGTCTTTTCCACTGCATTCTTGATCTTCTCGATGGCCTCTTCACGGGTCAATACACCGGAAATGGCGAAGAAACAGGTTTGCATGATGGTGTTGATGCGCCGCCCCATGCCCATGCCGGTAGCCTTGGCAACGGCATAGGCATTGATGACCCAAAGTTTGATGTCCTTTTCCAGCATCTCTTCCTGCATGGATCTGGGCAGGGTTTGCCAGACCTTCTCGGGCGCTTCGTCAGTATTGAGCAGGAATACGGCACCTCGCGCCGCCTTTTCCAGCAGGTTGAATCTGTCCACGAACTGGGGCTGGTGACAGCCGATGAAGCTCGCCTCACCGTCTTCGATGAGATAGCTGGAGCGTATGGGACGCGGGCTGAAGCGCAGGTGGGAAACTGTCACCGCACCAGCTTTCTTGGAGTCGTACACGAAGTATCCCTGCACGAACTGATCGGTTTCTTCACCGACGCTGCCAGCCATGGAGAGCGAAGCGAAGGCTGGTAGACCCCAGTAGCCGCGAGGCCGCACTGTTTTCCCGGCGTGCCTTGCGCCAGAGGGAAAACAAAGTAGGCCTCCGAACGCGG
>NZ_JBHNMF010001049.1:0-949 GCF_048562965.1 Thiolapillus sp.
GGGGGGGCATCCCCGTCTCGATGGAGGAATCCTCGCCCTTCAGGGCGAGTGAGGATGTCAAGACAACAACGGAGGTACCCATGGCGAAAAACAGACGCACGAAGGACGAAAACGAGACTGTCACAGTCGATTACCGCAAGCCCGTTCCGGACTGGGTTCGAGCGGCCATCGATGAGTACATGGGCAATGACATCGAGGATGCCAAGCACGCCGGCGCGCTGGGTTTCATGGCCAGGGCACTGGTGATGGCCACCATGCCCTACAAAGACCCAAAGACTGACGCCTTCACCCGCAAAAACGGCGAATTCCGGCTGAGGATTCTCGCTGGCTACGAAGGCGGCATCCCCTACGGCATCTACCCTCGCCTTCTGCTGTCCTGGGTAACTACCGAGGCCGTGCGGTGCCAGTCCCCCGTGATCGAGCTGGGGGATTCCCTGCGCGGATTTCTCCGCGAGGTGATGGAGCTGCGCTCCAGCAGTGGCGGTTCACGAGGCACCTCCACACGAGTTTCCGAGCAGATGAAACGGCTCTTCGGTGCCCTCATTACCGCTCAGTACACCGGCGACCTGGGCAACGGGCGCAAGGGGTTCAAGCTGCGCAATGTGATGATCGCCGATGACCTCGACATCGATGGCGAGGACTGGGCGCTTGACGGAGACAACGCCCAAGGCAGCGCCCTGTGGCGGCCGCAAGATCAGCATGAAGCCGGTACGTGGCAATCTACCGTGCGGCTGAGCCAGAATTTCTTCCAGGAGTGTATAGACAGACCGATTCCGATCGATCTCCGCGCCTACAAGTCGTTGCGTGGATCTCCGCTCGCCATGGACGTGTATACCTGGCTCACCTACCGGATGAGCTACACCGAGCGCCGGACCCGCCCGATCCCCTGGGCAAGCCTCATGCTCCAGTTCGGCAGCAACTTCCAAAGCGACCAGGCGGTGCGCGACTT
>NZ_JBHNMF010001050.1:0-946 GCF_048562965.1 Thiolapillus sp.
CGCCGCGTTCGGAGGCCTACTTTGTTTTCCCTCT
This sequence comes from Thiolapillus sp., assembly GCF_048562965.1. Taxonomy (NCBI): domain Bacteria; kingdom Pseudomonadati; phylum Pseudomonadota; class Gammaproteobacteria; order Chromatiales; family Sedimenticolaceae; genus Thiolapillus; species Thiolapillus sp. The sequence continues at coordinate 35 of NZ_JBHNMF010001050.1, forward strand.
GGCGCAAGGCACGCCGGGAAAACAGTGCGGCCTCGCGGCTACTGGGGTCTACCAGCCTTCGCTTCGCTCTCCATGGCTGTCAGCGGTTGAAGGCATACACGCCTTCGGGTTTATTGTCTGACATGGTTTTCTCCTTGGGGTTGAACATGCCGGACAAACCCGGTTCCATCGAACAGGGCTTGTCCGGTGGACGGTTGTTGCTCGTTTGGATGACCCGGCGAGTTACCGGGGGCCAGCGGCCAGAAAATACGTGGCTTTCCGACGCTGCCAGCCATGGAGAGCGAAGCGAAGGCTGGTAGACCCCAGTAGCCGCGAGGCCGCACTGCTTACCCGTCGTGCGCATAGCGCCAGAGGGGAAGCAAAGTAGACATTCAAACGAGGCGTCCAGTCATTGGAAGACAAGTACGGAGCAGCAACGAGCTTGCGAAGTTGTTGCGTAGTGCTGGGTGACCAGGACGGCTGGGGCACAAATAGGTTGTCAAAGGCCGAGTCGATTATGGGGACTGGGATGTCCCAAAATCTATCACGAGGTCGAAGACACGCTTGAATATGATCTTGTTCCCTCGCCTGAAAAGGCGGGGGTGCGTATTCCACCCCAACGTGACCGATTCCAGGGTTTTCCTTGGAATCGGCGGTCACGATGATGGAAACCGTGGTCACGTTGGGGTGGAATACGCAGCCGCCATTGTCGAGCACGATAATGGCGCTCTGCCCGTCGAGCTCCAAGAGGTTGCGGGCATATAGCGGCGCCCAGTTGTTCCGGTCTGAGCCGTTGATGTTGGCGTAATTGGTGATACAGATCCGCCGGCGTGATCTCCCCCGAACGAGCCAACTGGTGGAGGATGCGATGCATATCTTCTTCTTCGACATTCCTGTTCTTGAATCTACGCAGGAACTTGGTGTTCAACAGGG
>NZ_JBHNMF010001051.1:0-945 GCF_048562965.1 Thiolapillus sp.
CGCGTTCGGAGGCCTACTTTGTTTTCCCTCTGGCGCAAGGCACGCCGGGAAAACAGTGCGGCCTCGCGGCTACTGGGGTCTACCAGCCTTCGCTTCGCTCTCCATGGCTGGCAGCGTCTGAGGGCTTATAACCACGATTGCTCTTGGGTTGAGGAAAGTACGCATCAATGCGTTCCGCAAGCCTCAAGGTCTCCATCAAGTGAGCAATGGACAATAACCCTGCGCGGGAAGTCAGCAAATCGTTTGTGGTATCGAGTTTGTAGGTTAGAATAGTCATAAGCCTTGAGCTGTTGCACCCATTGGGTGATGGTCTGTTTTGTCACTAACCATTATACAGCCAAGGCTTTTTCCGTCTTAGCGCTTTCTATCTGGGGATTGGGGTTTTTAGTGGTTTTTCTCCTCTGAAACTCTAAACTCTAGTTTACAAGTTTCCCCCGCACAAGCGGGGATAGACCCTCTCAGGGCCACATTAATTAAAACTTGGTAAACCACCGCCTCTGGCGGTGAGACACGAAAAGGCTCTGCCGTACCGGCGTGCGAAGTAAGAAAATGGCCTCCTTTGAACCGGCAAGTTCTATAGGAGGCCATTATGAGAGGCTGGCAAAGCCAAGCTCACGTGAAGCATTATTGCAAATATCATGTAGTGTTTGTTCCGAAGTATCGAAGGAAATCGATTTACGGAACGCTGAGGAAAGAAATAGGAGGGATATTGAGGGAGTTATGTCGTCAGCAGGGTGTTGAATTGATAGAGGGTTACGCCATGCGCGACCACATTCACATGCTGTTGATGATTTCCACTCTATTATCAATAAGCCTTTTTTTATTTCTATGGCTTATTTTCCTACTAAACGATAATACCATGAAAAATACCATGCTCAGAAAATCCTTCAAAATGCTCGAAATGTGCCGATTGAGCACAGCTACACAGCACCCTAGGCTACCTTC
>NZ_JBHNMF010001052.1:0-944 GCF_048562965.1 Thiolapillus sp.
CCCCGAACATGATTTCATTGGACGCAGTTGTAAGTTTGCGGTTCGCCCGCATGATATCGGGAACCGTTGTGGCAGCAGCCCTGTTCATGCTATCCGCCTGTGCCGGCCTGATGACAGACAGCGACGCGCTGCGGGTCAATCTTTCCGGTCTGCAGGTGCTGGAGGTCAGACTGCTGGAGCAGCGCTTCCTTGCGGATATCCGGATACAGAATCGTTCATGGAAACCGCTCGATGTAGAAGGCTTCAGTTTTGATCTGGATCTGAACGGGAAGAAATTCGTCTCGGGTGTCAGCAACCGGCATGTCACCATAGAAGCACTGTCTGATGCGGTGTTGTCTGTGAACCTGACCGGCACGCTGTTTGGCCTCATCCGGCAAATGCAGGCCTTCCAGAACATGGAAGGAAAACCTTTTCGCTACGCTTTCAGCGGCGTGCTCTATACAAAAAATTCACCTTTCGGCATCGCATATTCAGATGAAGGGGAGATTGGCCTCGAGCCGGAAAAACCGGTAGAGCAGTCGCCATCGGGGACTGGTGACTCGAATCCATGAGTAGCGGGGGGCTGCTCATGGCAGCGTTACAGCAAACCGGGGCATTTGCCTTTCAATAAATGGTAGTATCGATCCCACAATAACCATACCAAAGACAAGGGGGAAAACATGAAACTCGAATCACTGGCACTGCACTCCGGCTATGAATCCGAACCAACCACCAAGGCTGCTGCGGTACCCATCTACCAGACCACTTCCTACACGTTCGATGATACGCAGCACGGCGCGGATCTTTTCGATCTCAAGGTACCGGGAAATATCTACACGCGGATCATGAATCCAACCACGGCGGTGCTGGAGCAGCGTCTCGCGGACATGGAAGGCGGCATCGGCGCCCTGGGCGTTGCATCCGGCATGGCCGCAATCACCTATGCCATTCAGGCGATCCTAGTG
>NZ_JBHNMF010001053.1:0-944 GCF_048562965.1 Thiolapillus sp.
GGTAAAACGGCCTTCGCCCACATCACCCTCCAGTCTTTTTCACCTCACCGATTCGGGTTGCTGGATGCTGGGGCTGCCAGGCCTTGAAGCGATAACCAGGTGAGCACAACGTGAACGCCCACGCAAATACTCAACTGGATATCGACCTGATCAGCTTGCCAAGGCACAGCCCCCCGGGGCCGTTGCCGCGTCCCACGCCAGAAGAGGTGGCCTTGGCCCGGCAGCTGGGCATTGTGCCTGCGGTGGTTGTACGCCCGTCCAGCAGCAACCCGCTTGACCGTGGGTATGTGTTGGCCCACGGAGTGCGCCACTGGATGCTGGCGCAACAGGCGGAAATCTACCGCATTGATGCCGTTATCCGCGATGACCTGACCGAACAAGAAGCCTACCTCTTGCTCAAGCAGGATCTCCAGGGCGCCCTGGAGAACCCGATTGAAGAGGCGAGGGCACTCCAGGCCCAGCTTGAGGCTATCGATTCACCACGCAAGAACAAGGTGCCCCTGCTGGCGGGAATCACCGGCATCAGCTACCAGACCCTCCATCACAAACTCAGACTGCTCAAACTCGCGCCCCAGGTACAGGAATGGGTCGCCCAGGGGAAACTGTCAACATCGCTGGCCAAGCCCCTGGTCCGCCTGTCTACAGACAAACAGGTGACCCTGGGCCAGCAGGCGGTCAAAGAGGGCTGGACCGTGCGCCAGCTGCAGGCAGCAATAAACAACAGGGCCGCCCCAGCGAACGCGCCAGACAAAGACCCCAATATCCTGCGCTTGGAGCGCACCATGACAGAGGCACTGGGGTTCCAGTATCACATCAAAACGAAAGACCGTGAGGGCAGGCGAGGGCAGGTGGTCATTCGCTATGACAGCCTGGAAGAGTTGGAGCACATCAACGAGCGATTATTGGGCGGCGCCCGACATCCGCGCTCGCCCTGAATCGATGCC
>NZ_JBHNMF010001054.1:0-943 GCF_048562965.1 Thiolapillus sp.
CGCGTTCGGAGGCCTACTTTGTTTTCCCTCTGGCGCAAGGCACGCCGGGAAAACAGTGCGGCCTCGCGGCTACTGGGGTCTACCAGCCTTCGCTTCGCTCTCCATGGCTGGCAGCGAAGGAAGTATTTGGTACTGACTGGCCACTCATCGGTGATGCCTGGCGTGCCATTGCTGCCTTTGAGCGTACTCTGGTTCAACGTGACACACCTTTGGATAAATACCTGCAGGGTGACAAGTCTGCACTGACAGAGCAGCAGCTGCGCGGCATGAAACTGTACAACGGCAAGGCCGGGTGCATACAGTGCCACAACGGTGAGCTGGCATCTGATCAGGACTACTACAATATCGGTGTTCCACCCAACAAGCGCTGGGAAGAGGATGGTCTGGCACAGGTGACTTTCCGTTTCGAGAACTATGCCAAGGGTCAGAACGAAGAGAACTACCGTACTGCCAAGTCTGACTGGGGTTTCTACTTCCGTGGGAAGAACCAGTGGGACAAGGGCAAATTCCGCACCCCTTCACTGCGCTATACCATGTATACAGCGCCTTACATGCACAATGGTGTTTTCTACACCATGGAAGATGTAGTGGACTTCTATAACCGCGGCGGATTTGACGAGGACGGTCGTACGACACTGTTCCCCGAAACAAAATCCAAGCTGATCAAGCCCCTTGGCCTGACAGATGAGGAAAAGGAAGATCTTGTGGCTTTCCTGGAAGCATTCTCCGGTGAGGAGATTGCCATGGAGAAACCCAAGCTGCCACCTTATGCTCTTCTGTTCACCAAGGCTGAACTGGAAGCCGCACAGGAGGCGAAATAATGAGCCTAGAGTTTAGAGTAAGCAACATTGTTCCACCGTATATTTTCGGGTGAAATAAAGTTGCTATTTTGTTCATACTGCCCGTTAGAGCTTGTTCTATACGCTGATTGCTGCATCCTGCT
>NZ_JBHNMF010001055.1:0-941 GCF_048562965.1 Thiolapillus sp.
CCAGTTTTAACGATGGCACGGGGGCTATCCAAGTCCTTCCAGAACGCGGGAAATGACGCACGGGCGATACTGCGGTCTTCAGCCCATTCGCTTCCTAGTGCGTCCGCACCGGAAGCACCTCCCTTGATGAGCAGCAATTCCTGGCGCGGAAGATTCTGTGTCAGGTGATCGAGCCTTTCGAACAAAGTATCTTTCCTGTCGTAATCCCTGGAGCCGGCAACCACCAAACGATGTGAATGCGCCAGGGGAGGGTGGGACTCATCCTGGCTTGTCGGGACAGACACATTCGCCGGTCGTTGCCGAAAAAAATCAGCATAGTGCTTGGCGGTGATACTGTGGGTTGCCGTTGACATTTCATCCAGAACGAACCGTTTATCAGGGTGTTGCCGGGCATAGGTGAACAATTCACTTACCGGTCTGGCCACCGCGGACAGAGCGATACATCTCGAGTCCCGTCCGATAAGCGGCAGCCGCCAAGTCCCTTCACGCAACCCACGGGCCTCGTTGCTGGGTGTGATGGCGACAGAGAAGCTATTCGGCACCACGTCCACCTATAGCGGTCAGAGCATGCTCTATATCTATCCTGCTTAGTGTCCATTCCAACTGTTCTGGTAACGCGGCGATGACTTTTTCTTTGAAGGCCTGATAGTGGGCGAGTGTGGCATTTTCGTCTCGCAGGTAGTCCGCAAGAATGGCCAGCGCGAGCTGCGCCGGGCCGCTCCCGCGATAGCCCCAGGAAAACCCCGTGGGGCTTTTGTTGGCCAGATCCAGCCGGGGGTTCAGGGGTTCGCTATTTGCCTTGATGACCGTGCCGGGGGGTGCACCGATGTATCGCACGTCATTCAAGAATGATGCCTCAACAGCACACCCCATATCCATGTCCTGGTCACACCAACCGGCATCCCAGCTTTTCCGGTAATAACGAACCCAACAGTGATTAG
>NZ_JBHNMF010001056.1:0-940 GCF_048562965.1 Thiolapillus sp.
GCGCCGGCAGTGCCCAGGCGCGTATTGCACCGGTCGGTGAGGTGCGCCTGCAGGGACAGCCTCCGGTTGAGATAGCTCCAGCGGCCGCAAAGGCTGCAGAGGAACAGGCCGAACTCGAAGCAGCACCGCAACCCGGCCGTGCTGACTACCCAAATGTTGGCATGAGCAGCCGGGCCATTGTCTGGATGCTGGCGCAGATGCACTTGTTCTTTGGCGCTCTGGTGCTGGCGGTACCGCTGTTCGTGCTGATGATCGAGCTGGTGGGTGTGTACACAGGGGATGAGCGCTACGACGATATGGCCCATGAATTCATGAAGATCAGCCTTACGGGTTTTTCCATCACGGCGATTTTTGGTGGTTCTCTGGCATTGGCGCTGTTCATGCTCTATCCGGATTTCATGGGCTACATGATGCATGTGTTCGGTGCCCAGGTGCTGGTGTATGCCAGCATGTTCTTCTTCGAAAGCTTCTTCCTCTACGTGTACTACTATGGCTAGAATGCATTCCGCTACGGCAACCTGAAATGGGTGCACCTGACCCTGGGGCTGCTGCTGAATGCCTCCGGTCTGACCATCATGGTACTGGCCAATTCCTGGGCGACCTTCATGATGGCCCCATCCGGCGTCAACGAGGTCGGTGCCGTGGTGGGCAATATTTGGGAGATCATGAAAGGCCCCTTGTGGAACCCCATCAATCTGCATCGTTTCATCGCGAATATCGGTTTCGGTGGCGCAGTGGTGGGCGCTTATGCTGCGTTCAAGTTCCTGAGTACCACAGACCCGGAAAAACGCGCCCACTATGACTGGATGGGCTATACCTCAAATGTAACTACTCACCCCTATCAGCATAGAGCTGTCCCGAAAAGGCCATTTGAATGGCGACCAGCGGATTGTATCCCTGATTTGCCATGGTCTGCAGGTAACTGGAGATGCGGCAATAG
>NZ_JBHNMF010001057.1:0-939 GCF_048562965.1 Thiolapillus sp.
CCAGCAACAAGGTGATTATTTTTGCTTGCATATTTCCTTATCATATTCCTGTTTGTTGATTATTCTGTTGTCCGCAGCAACATACATGCTCATTATCTTGGTTTCCTGGTTTTTCCGCTGTTACGACGCCGAACCTCATATTTCACTTCAACAGCCAACTCTCCTTCGTGTCCGAGTAGATGTGCTCCTTTATATGAAGGCATATCTTCAACAATGTGAAAATCACACCCCTGGCCGCAATCATCAGCACAGCCTGGCTGCTTATAGCCAGCAACACAGCGGATTGCCCAGTCGCCCCCGCAGGGCATCAGGTCATCCAGTGAGCATCCGCATTCCTCGCAGAACAGTCCGTCGAAGCCGTTCTGTCGCAAATAGGCGGCAACCATGTCCCGGCAATCGGGGTTCGGTTTGGCATTGAGGGGCACAGCCCGATTTTCCAGTTCCTCGGTCAGCCGGGCATTGGCGGCCCGTTCGCTATCAACTTGTTGCTCCAAGTCTGCCAATAGATCGGGATTGACCTGTCGGCGCAACAGACTCAGTTCGGATTCCATGACCTTTACCATATCGTTTAAGGCCATGGCTTGGCGCAGCAGTGCGTGATAGTTGTCTGCGGGTTTGAAATCAGGCATTAGATACTCCCTTTGGGGCTGGAGGAAGGGGCGATCTCGAAGGGCCGCCAATCGCTAGATTGGTATTTTGGCATAGAACCTTCCTCAAGCATTTGTTTCCGTCTTTACCGGCCGCAATTTAGTTTAGCGTAGAAACCCACGTCCTTAGGACGTGGTCATGAGTGATAGGCTCAGCCTGTCACGACTGATACGGCCCATGTTACAACCCGAAACTGAGTTGTCCCCACAACTGAATTAATTTCGGAGAAATAACAATGAGCTGTTTTGAAAAGTTAACGCATGTTCTCTGGCATTGCCAATACCATATTGT
>NZ_JBHNMF010001058.1:0-939 GCF_048562965.1 Thiolapillus sp.
GATGTCACTAATCGCTTTCCTTGTATTACATGAGCGTGATTATTAACCCATATTTTTCCTGAGACGTATTGAAGAAATGGAGTGCCATCTGGCTTCTTTACGGAACCATCTTCTCCAATCAATACATAAACACCGTCAAATATATAATCGTCTACATAGTCCATGATGGAAGTGGCTCCATAATAGGGGTATTTCCCTTGCCTAGCCTTCCTTTGGGAGCGAGATAATGGTATTCGCTTTGAATCAAATATGTTTATCATATCTCCCAGAGCTTTATACTCCCACCCCTCCGGAATCATCCCCAACTCACTATCCACCAAGCGATCAGGAAACAAAGCGGCGATTTCTTCAGTCATTCCCTCTGGCTGTTTTCCTTCCATCTTGGCCTTCACCGGATCGAAATCGACGAACCAGGACTTGAAGATGGCACGGGCGATGGATTCGAGGGTTTGGGCCATCTGTCGGTTCAGCTCGATCTTGTCGTCCAGCGAGCCGAGGATGTGGGCGATGGCGCGTTGTTCTGCCTTTGAAGTCGGCAAGCGGATAGCAATATTTTTTAGTGCAGTTCCGGACAATTCTTTGAAAGTCGAACCGCTCGCGTGGCGTTCCAGCTTTGTCTTGTTCACTTTTAGCCAGTAATAAAGGAATTCATGGTCGAATTCAGGCTTGACGATAAGACTTCGAAATCCTTGGTTGGTCGCAATGGGATTGGCTGAAAGCGCGACGTAACCAATAGGCGCCCGCGTCGTAAGTAGAACCGTATTCTTCGGCAGAAGAGTGGCTGAGCAACGGTGGAGCCCCTTCAGTGAAAGGTTCCTGCACTGCCAGCCATGGAGAGCGAAGCGAAGGCTGGTAGACCCCAGTAGCCGCGAGGCCGCACTGTTTTCCCGGCGTGCCTTGCGCCAGAGGGAAAACAAAGTAGGCCTCCGAACGCGGCGT